>NZ_JBFRGE010000015.1:0-106038 GCF_052115185.1 Paenibacillus sp. 2TAB19
GAGCTAGCTTCGCACAGACTGAATATACAGCCACGCAACTTACGCAAATTTTCGAATAAACGCTGACAGACAGTTGTCAGGGTTCAGCCGTTATAATCAAGACAATACTAGTAATATCCGAAACTTCAAATAGAGGTGATAGGCAATGAGGACACTCACTAAGCGAGAACTGAACCGCGCGCTCCTCGCGAGGCAGATGCTGCTGCAGCGGGAGAGCATCACTCCGCTCGAAGCGATCAAGCGGCTTGTCGCCATTCAAGCGCAGGCGCAAGACCCGCCGTATTACGCGCTGTGGACGCGGATTGAGAGCTTCAAGCAGGAGCACCTTTCGCAATTGCTGCTCGACCGCCAAGTCGTGCGTATCGCGCTTCACCGCTCCACGATCCATCTCGTCACCGCGGAGGATTGCCTCTCCTTCCGCACCATTCTGCAGTCTATGCTGGAGCATTGCCTTCACAACGCGATCCGCAACAGCCTTTCCGGCGAGCAGCGCCGGGAGCTTCTCATCTGCGCGCGTACGCTCACAGAAGAGAAGCCACGAACGCTCGACGAGCTCGGCAAGCTCCTCGCCGAGAAGCTGCCCGGCTACGCCAATGCGGATCTGGCTAACGCCGCCCGCAATCTGCTTCCGCTCGTGCAGGTGACGCCGCGCGGCATTTGGGGCGCCGGCGGCCAAGCATACCACACGACTGCCGAAGCATGGCTCGGCAAGCCGCTTGCAACAGAAGCAGCGCCGGACGACATGCTCCGGCGCTACCTAGCTGCTTATGGCCCTGCCTCCATCAAGGATATGCAAGTATGGTCGGGCATGACCAAGCTCAAAGAAACGATTGAGCGCATGCGTCCCACCTTGCGCACCTTCCGCGACGAGCAAGGCGTGGAGTTGTTCGACGCTCCGAATGCGCCGCTGCCTGACGGAGACACGCCCGCTCCGCCGCGCTTCTTATCCGAATTCGACAACATGCTGCTATCCTACGCCGACCGCAGCCGCATTATGGACGATTCGCACAAACCGCTCGTCTTCACGGTCAACGGCATTATCCGCTCCACCTTCCTCATCGACGGCTTCGTTCGTGGACTATGGAAGCTGGAGCAGCGCAAAGGCGAAGCTACCTTGAGCATCCAGCCATTCGAGCCGATCGGCTCGGAGGAGCAACGGTCCGCACTCGCCCTAGAAGGCGAGAAACTGCTCAAATTCGCAGCCGGAGACGGCTGCTCGCACCGTATCCTTTTCCTATAATTGAACGCTCTGCTCTTGCTCGCCGCCAGCCGGTCTTCCTGCTGTTCGCGCTTTGCCGCTGAGCGTCAAATACGTCCACATCCGCAGAATCCGCTCCAGCGGACCATTCTTGAGCCGCCGCAGCATGAGGCTCGTTGCGACTGCCTGCAAACTATAGATCAACAAAGCGAGCAGCAAGCCGCCCAGCACGCCGATATCGCCGAACCAGCCTAACCCATATCCATAAAATATCGTCGTACAAATGACGGTCTGCATAATATAATTCGTCATCGACATTCGCCCTATGCCCTCGAAGGCTGACACGACGATATTGCCCTTAGCCAACGATCCGAGCACAGCCGCCATCGTAAAGATGTATCCTAAAGCAAGGAGCAACCCGCCTATCATGATCAACGCGTAACTCCATGACGTTGACATCTGCCATACCGCGACCGCCTTCAATGCTAATCCAATCGGGACGAACAAGAGGGCCCACTTTGCATTCGTATTGCGMTCACGCAGTGGGTTATGGAACCATTGCTTACGAGCGGCAGCAATGCCGAATAAGAACATCGGCAGCAGCATAAGCGGCGTAATGACAACGGATACCAAGATGACGCCTAACGGCAATCCAAGCGGATCTTCATTTAGCCGAAAATCCATAATTTCCGCATGGCTGCCTCCCCCATATACGGAAATCGACCGTTCCACGTATTCGCTCATTCGGGCAATTCCTTCCGCCGTCTCCTCCTCCGGCACGAGACCCGTCAACAGCATCACCGAGCATAATACAATTCCCCAGATGACAAGCGTCTTGACCTTCCGATTTACGAACAGGAGCAAGACGAAGCCTGTAACCCCATACGCGAACAGAATATCGCCTTCCCACAAAAACAAACTATGCAGCAAGCCGAATCCAATCAACAGCAGAAACCGTCTGACAAGCGGAGCCCCCGGCCGCAGCCCTCTCTGAACCAAGCCCTCTCTCAGCTTGAACAAGCTGTATCCGAACAAAAACATAAAGATCGGCATGAAGCTGCCTTCCACAAACACCGTCAACAGCTTATGCATCCATATATCCAACCCTGATGGATTGAAGTGCTCCATTTCATCCTTGCCGTAAATCCCGTACTGGAAAATAAGCATGTTCGAAATCAAAATTCCAAGTAAACTAAACCCGCGGATCGTATCGATTATTCGTACGCGATTTCCCGTTTCCAACCTATCGTTCATCCTCTCATCACCTCGAACCAATCGTAATCCATCCTTTTGAACATGAAACAAACAACATCGAAACATCACCTTAATTTTTCCAAAATCGTTCAACTTCCGTTAAGGTTTATATGCTAGCATGATGCTATACAGCTTATTAAAAGGCGGGATTTCCTTATGTACCAGCATCGAATTGTAATCGTCGATGACGAGCTCTCCATTGTCAAAATGGTCCAGCTTGTGCTTCAAAAAGAAGGCTTCCAGCATATTCATACGGCCAGCAGCTGTGCGGAGGCGCTCAGTACGATCGCCCGCCACGGAGCGGATATTGTGCTGCTCGACATTATGCTGCCGGATGGCAGCGGCCTTGAGCTTTGCTCAAAAATCCGAGAATTCGGCAACCCTCATATTTTGTTCATGACGGCCAAAGCATCCGACCTTGATATACTAACAGGCTTCGCGATGGGTGGCGACGATTATATTACGAAACCTTTCAACCCGCTGGAGATTGCAGCCCGTATTAAAGCAAGACTGCGGCGGCTCGACGAAATGAACTCCATCACCCCTTTGTCGAGAGAGCTGCCACTGCACATGCCGCACTCCACTGCTCCACTTGTGTATCGCTATGGACGGTTCCAATTAAGCGAAGCTGCCGGCGAGCTGCTTATCGACGGCACCTCGGTTCCCTGTCCCGCGCAGGAATTTCAACTGCTGCTGCACTTCTGCAAGCATCCGGGCATCGTTTTCTCRAAGGCCCAGCTTTATGAAACGGTTTGGGGAATGGACGGACTAGGTGACGACAACACCGTCATGGTCCATATCCGCCGCCTTCGCGAGCGCATTGAGCTTGATCCGAGCATACCTACTCATCTGCTAACCGTTCGCGGACTCGGCTACAAATTATCAAAAGAGCAGGCCTCCATATGAAGGTCAGACGACGGATGGCCTTTCACTTTACCTATCAGCTGCTCATTAATTCAGTGTTCCTGCTCATAGCCGTGCTCGTCATTTTCATGATTCTATACAATCAGCTTTCTAACAATGAGATCAAGCGCAACTTTCCCACAGGTGCTCTAGATTCCATCGTCTCCGAAACCTATTATGAAAATGGCGTCGTTACGCTACCGGCTCATTGGAAGAACTTCTTCGCAGAGCATCATGTTTGGCTGCAAGTCATTGATGAGAACGGGAAAGTGGTTTATGCATGGAATACAGAAGCTCGGCAGCCTACCTCCTATTCAGCCGCTGAGCTGCTGACGATATCGGACACGGGGAGATATGAGCATTTTGCGGTAGAGACCGAATTCGATCTTACTTATTCGTCTCCTATTCTGTTCTTGCTTGGCTACGAAACCGAACAGCTGGAGCTGTTGAAGGAATGGTTCGACCGTTATCAGAAGGACGGACTAGTCGCCGAAGAGAATCTGCCTGACTTGCATGCCGAGCTGCTGCAATCCGGCAGTACCTTAACGATTATCGATCGTTTGGGCAAAATCATTCAAAAGATCGGCGAGTCTCGGACCGACTCCGACGTCCAAAGCTATGCGCCGCTCGAAGTGCTCGCTATGCGCCAAGCGCCAGGCGAATACGACGCTGCGATTACCGTCTATCAACATGACGATCAATCGCCGACGTGGATTGTCCATGCCCCGATAGAGCCGGGATCGATCAAGCGTCAGCCCGTTATGCAGGATATCACTCGGATATTGATTGGGATCGGCATCGCTTTTCTTTTACTCTCCATCGGTATTACGACATGGCACGGCTACCGTTACGGCCAACCGCTCATTATGTTCACCGGATGGTTCGAGCGCATGGAGCAAGGACAATACGAGGAAGTATTGACGGATCGTGACCGGCGACGCGTATTCCGCAAGAACGGTAAGCTGCGAATGCGCTATCGTCTGTATAAAGAGGTCATCCGATCCTTCTATCGAATGGCCGAGAAGCTGGCACAGACGGAGAAAGACCGTGCCGAGCTGGAGAAAACGCGTGAGGAATGGATGAGCGGCATATCCCATGACTTGCGCACGCCGCTTGCTACCATCCATGGCTACGGCTATATATTAGAGAGCCCCTCCTCTGATTGGAATCAAGAGGAGCTGCACGAAATGGGACGCATGATTCGCGAGAAAGGCGACTACATGCTGGAGYTTGTGGCCGATTTCTCTCACGTATACCAGTTAAAGCATCATTCGGAAGCCGTGGAGCGGCATGAATTGGAGCTTGGCGAGCTGATCCGCAGAGCCGTGCTTAAGTATGTCAACGACGCAACATTGACGGGATACGAGTTCATTTATGAAGACGACGAGCTGCCTATTCCGCTTATCGGTAATGCCACTTGGCTGAACCGCCTCTTGGATAACCTATTGTCGAATGCGGTGAAACATAATCGTCCCGGCACAACGATCACCGTCACGACGGGAATGATCAATGACGAGCCCTTTATTAAAGTAGCGGACAATGGACAAGGGATGGACGAAGAAACGAGCCGCAAGCTGTTTGATCGTTATTATCGAGGCACGAATACCGATCAATCGTCCGCAGGCTCCGGTCTTGGCATGAGCATTGCGAAGATGATTGTAGAAGCCCATCACGGACGTATCGAGGTGCGGTCAGCGCCGGGCAGCGGCACGGAAATCGGCATTTTTTTCACGGAAGCAACGAAATAAGAGCCCTTTATAGGGCTCTTTACTTGTTATTAAAGGCTGACTATAGCTACAACCTATAAACAATATAACTTTTATATATTTCCGCAAATATTGCTCCTTGTGTAGTATAAGGCTTAACCATTACAAGGGAGGATGAACATGAATCCAATCGTGAAACAGCAATTCGACGCCGTGGCGCAACAATATGACCAACAGAGGCGCCAGCTAATTCCGTGCTTCGACGACTTCTATGGAACCGCGGTTCAATGGCTAGAGCTTCATACACCGCAGCCGCGCATCATCGATCTCGGCGCAGGCACCGGCCTGCTGTCCGCCTTCATCCTCGCGAAGTACCCGCAGGCTCATGTGACCTTGATCGATTTCAGCGAGCACATGTTAGAACAGGCACGACGCAGACTCGCCGACTATGAGAATATAACCTATATAGCGGCGGATTATTTGAACTACCCTTATGAGCAGGCAGGAAGCTACGATGCGGTCGTATCCTCCCTGTCCATTCATCACTTGACCCATCCAGACAAAAGATCACTGTTCCAAACGATTTACCACTTGCTGAAGGACGGAGGCCTCTTCGTTAACGCCGATCAAGCCGAAGGCTTGACCCCCTCCATCGATCAACGCTACATGGAGCTATGGAAGCAAGCCATTCACGCTTCCGATCTTCCGATCGAAGCGATCGAAGCCTCTATCGAGCGGCGAAAACAAGACATCAATGCCAAGGCATCCGATCAGATCAGCTGGTTGCTTGCGGCAGGCTTCACGAATGTCGATGCCGTTTATCGTTATCATGAGTTTAATGTGTTTTTCGCGCAGAAGGCTTAACCGGTTCTGCTGCCAGGAAGCGGAAGCAACTGAAGGCAACAACGACAAGGCTTGCAATGACAATAACGAGCGGCAATGCCGTATCGTTCCCGCCAATACCTAYGAGYGGCGCTGCCAAGCCGCCGATAATGAAGCTAAGCATGCCAAGCAGTGCCGAGGCGCTCCCCGCGGATTGCCCTTGGCTTTGCAAGGCGAGCGAGGTCGTTGTCGTCGATACGAGCCCGACGCTTGAAACAAGCAGGAAGAACCCTGGAATAATCAAACTCAGACCAGCATTCGTCCATATGGCTAACAGCAGCAATACCGCACCGGCCGCTGTCAATGTAAGTCCGCTTGCCAGCAGCTTGCGCGCAGCCACACGGCCAGCGAGCCTCCCCGCTACTTGGCTGGCGATAATAATGCCCGCCCCGTTCATTCCGAAGATGAGACTGTACGTGCGCGGCGACACGCCGAACAATTCCTGCAGCACGAAAGGCGAACCCGAGATATAAGCGAACATAGCCGCCATGACGAACCCTTGCGTTAGCGCATAACCCATGAACACGCGGTCGCCGGCGAGTCGGCGAAAGGTTGACAGCGTGCCCCGAATACCGCCGCTTGAGCGCCGATTCACCGGCAGCGTTTCCTTGAGACCGAACACAACAGCTAATAGCATGAGCGTGCCAAGCACGCCTAGTATAGCGAATACGCCTCTCCAAGACGTAAATACAAGTACCTCAGCCCCAACAATCGGCGCTAATATCGGTGCGGCACCATTGATAAGCATCAACAGCGCAAAAAACTTCGTTAGCTCCACGCCTGAATACAAATCACGCACACTCGCCCTTGATATAACGATGCCTGCCGCCCCTGCAAGTCCCTGAATGAACCGAAGGCCGACGAACACCCATATATTCGGTGCGAAAAAACAAAGAGCCGAGACAATTGCGTATACAGCTATGCCTACAATTAGCGGAAAACGGCGGCCCCTAACATCGCTGATCGGCCCCGCGATTAACTGCCCTAGTGCAAGCCCCAGCATACATGCGGTTAAGCTCAGCTGCGTCGCGGAAGTCGTCGAGCCCAGTTCCTCCGCAAGTGCCGGCAATGCCGGAAGATACATATCCAGCGACAACGGACCTATCGCCGCTAACGAGCCTAGCACAATGGCGATCCACAATCGGCTGCCGCGCTGCGCAGGCACTGCTATTGATTCGGTATGATTCATGAATTAATCCCCTCATTCCCCTGCCTTAAAAACTGTTATTCATGTTATCACCGAGCGCAAAACGATTCAACGAAAACTTTTTGTTAAATGACTTGCAACTCCTATAATTCCGAGTATAATACTAGGTAAAGATACATAACGATGATTGGAGCGGTTAACGATGGCGAATTCGGCGAAAGAAATAGCAACGAAATGGGTAGACGACTATCTAGATCTATATAACTTTGCAACCCAGATCGGCGACGCCGAATGGCAGCATGACATTCTTCAGGCGCTGCGCGCCAAAGATAACCATATCAATCTTGAGATCGAGCATGGCTTACGTGTAGACCTATGGCTTCGGTTCGATGCGATCAATCGCAAAATGTTGGATATATACGAGCAGCTTCGGAGAAATCAGGACGAGGCGCAGCAGCGTCAGCTTCGGGAGAAGGTATGGGAGTTCAAGCTTCAACGCGTCATGATCGCCAGCAAACTGAAAACCTTGAACGCATTTTAGCATCTAATTATGCGTAGAAATAAAAAAAGCGTCGGCATGCAGCGGTCTGCTCTGCCAAACGATTCGCGGTTGTTGCACTTTCGTAACTTATGGCATGCGGATATCCGCTCTGCCGTTATGGATAGGTACTGCTTCGAGCTATGAATGGCCAGATTCATAGTTCGATAAGATTACATCGATACTTGCTCCATATTGCGCATCATGTTCATCATCATCGTCGACATTTCATCGCACTCTTGCATCTTCGTCATCATCATGTTCATATCCATGCCGTCCATCATGTTCATTTCCATCATCATGTCCATCATCATCTTCATGGACTTCATCTTGCACATCATTTCGTCCATGCACATGTTCATCATCATTTGCATCGCCATTTTCTCCATCGTCTTTCACCTCCCTTATTTTTTCCACATAATGAAGATACTACAGTATCGCGAAAACCACAATACTTTTCCGAAAATTTCTGTTGCCTTGGATGATTCAAGTATGGTATAAATAAGTTTTGTACTTTTAATCCATATTTCTCCGCTTGGATTTATGGCCTTGCTCGGGAAAGCTAATCTTTCCCGATGACATAACCGTTCAATTGAATATGAGCCTCGAACATTTCCTTCGTGCTCGGTCTTTCCTCACGCGGCAACCACGTTTCGGCATCCCATACTTTCGAAAATTTCAACGCGCGCGGACAATGAACAAAACACTCCTCAACTTCCACTTTAACGAGATATAATGGCGGCCTGCCGTTAATCTGCATGCTCTCCATCAACGCTTGATTACGTATAATCGTTGCCTTCCCGTTAATCCGCAGCACCTCCTCCATCCCCGGCAGTATACAAATCATGCCCAGTCTTGGATTCGCGAACAGATTGTGCATGGAATCGATTCGTCTATTCCCCAGCCGCTCCGGAAATACCAGCGTCTTCTCATCCAACACTTTAATGAAACCAGGCTCGTCGCCTCGCGGCGACACATCGCACAATCCTTCTCCACTGGCTGTCCCAAGGAAAAACAACGGACACTTCGCCAAATACCCTCGAATATGATCATCGATCACCGATACTGTTTTTTTCACGACCGCCTCATGCGGCATGCCGACAATCTCTTGCAACTGCTCTAAGGAATGAATAACTTCGTCCTCTAAAGGATTGTAGTTCATGCTGTCTTCTTCCTCTCTTCACCTACTCATGTATACACAGTGTAACAAATCTATCTCCCGTACAAAAGCAGTACAAAAACCTCGCATTCTCTGCCAATCCTTTACAAATACTAAACGATTTCAAAATAATGGGATAATAATTGATTGCTATGATCCATATGAAATCGAATCAATAGTCGATTAGTCCCATACCACTTAACGATGAGAAAGGTGACCGATTCCATGCAAATGAAAAAAGTGCTGGCTGTCTCCATGCTGGCGGCAACTCTCGGCGCAACCGCCGTCAACCCTGTTTTTGCCCAAACTCCGGTCAAGCAGGAAGCTGTCCAATTCAGCCAAACGACATTCCTCGTGAATGCCAATCCAGCCGTTCTCCGTACGATTCAAGGCGCTTCAGGCACGACGCTCGTCTCCGTACGCGATTTCGCAAAGGCCATTGGCGCAGCTCTGCAACCGGCAGCCGGTTATGTAACACTCACACTGGAAGGCAAGTCGGTGTATGTTAATCCGGGTGCAGGAACCATTGCCGCTAGCAGCACGTCGCCTGCTCTTTCATCAGATGTGAAGACGGTCAACTACACGATATTCGCAGACCCATCTGCACTTGTTGAAGCACTTGGCGGTACATATGAAGCGGATGCCGATGCCCCTGCTATCGCAACGGTTGAGCAATTGACATTCGTTGAGCACGCGGTATGGGCCGGCGGTACACGCCTAATCGTATCGAACAGCTCCGACAACGGCCGTGAGGATTACCTCGTAAATGCGGCTAACGGCAAGTATGAGTTGCTGCTCTCCTCCGCCGGCACATCGGATCTCGTTGTTTCGCCGAATGGTCAAAACGCGGCTTACACAGATGCTAATGGCGCTGTATATGTCATCGATCTGAACAGCAAGGAATCCAAGCAAGTAAGCACGGACAGCTCGATCAAGAACGAGCTGCAATGGTCGCAAGACGGAACGGCTCTCTTCTTCCTACAAGGCGACAAAAACTCGATCATTGCCAAAGTAAACTTGGCCGACGGCACTGTGTCCAAAGTGCTTGAAGATAAGGTCGATTACAAAGCGAACCTCGACGTGTCCGCAGACGGCACGAAATTCGCTTTCACCGTTAACAAGCAACCGAAAGTAACCGCAGATAGCAATGTCGATGTCGCTCTGGATGATGTGGCCATCGATGCTGCCGGTACGGAAGCGCAAGTCTACTTCTACAACGCGGCAGCGGCAGACAACAAGCCGGCGCAACTGACGAAGGATACGGACGACAAAGTGTTCATCGAGCTTTCGGCTGACGGCTCCAAGGTGTACTACGTAAGCGTAACGGCTGACGATGCAAGCATTGGCAAAGCAGCATCCGTTTCCACTGCCGGCACAGACGCCGCTTCGACCAGCGTATTCGCGCAAAAGGATGTTTATCAGCTCGCACAAGGTGCTGACAGACTGTACTTACTGACATCGAACGATGATTCGTCGAATGCGGTTTACGAGGTCGATGCTTTAATCGGCGGAAACAAACTGCTGGCAGCAATATCGGACAGCGTTTCCGAAATCATCGTATCGCGTCACGGACATCTCGCTGCACTGATCGACGGCCAGCTTGCCGTATCGGTTAACGGCCAATGGAAGAACATTACTCAATAATTAATGGAGGGATATTTCAATGAAATGGTTTAAATCACTTACAATCGCCGTACTCGCAACCGTTATCGGCTTCAGTTCGCTAACGGCCGTGCACGCGGCTAGCAAGCTCAGCGGCAAGATCGTCATCAACGGCTCTTCCGCCCTGCTGCCTCTCACGCTTCAAGCGGCTAACGAATTCAAAAAGCTTCACCCGAAAGTGAAAATCTCGGCGTCGGCAGCCGGCTCCATTACTGGGCCGCAAGCGGTTCGCAAAGGAATCGCACAGATCGGCGCGGTAGACTGGGACGCTTCGAAGGACGTACCAGGCTTCAAGAAATTCGAAGGCCAAGTGGCACATAAAGTAGCTGTCATTCCTTTCGCAGCCGTCGTGAACAAAAACGTAACGGCAACGAACTTGACGACGAAGCAGCTGCAAGGCATTTTCTCCGGCAAAATCAAAAACTGGAAAGAAGTTGGCGGCAAGGACGCCGATATTATCGTCGTTAACCGTACGTTCGGCTCCGGCACGCGCGTTAACTTCCAGGATAAAGCGCTGCAAGGCACGGATTTCATGACTAAAGGCGACAATTATAAAGAAGTGAAAACAAGCGGCGATATGAAGACGGCTATCGAGACGACGCCTAATGCTATTGGTTACATGGACCTTGCTTATGTTACGGATAAAATGATCGCTGTAAAAATCAACGATATCGCGCCAACGGAAGCTAACGTCATCAACGGCAAATACAAGGTGTGGGGCTACGGCTACTACATGACAAAAGGCGAGCCTACTGGCGCTACGAAAGAATTCATTAAATACGTTCAAAGCACGAAGTTCCAGAACGGATCGCTTAAAAAGCTGAAGTTCATCCCGATCTCGGCTATGAAATAAGCATTGCCTGAAGGAATGGAATGACACGAAGAGAGCGGCTGGCAGGCGCATGGAAGCGCCTCGCCCGCCGCTCTTTTAGAGAGAGGAGACCTTTATTATGCTAGATTCAACCCCTGTCGCCGGCAAAGCGCCGCTTCATGCCGAGCTTGGCCGTACGCTGCTAGCAGGCAGCGGCAAGAAGTTCGACCGCCGTTCGCGCTTGTTCGCGATGAACCGCATGTTCCGTTACCTATGTGTCGCTGCTGCAGCATTCGTTTGTCTGATTCTATTCCTTATTCTATTTCTTATGCTTCGGACCGGCGTTCTTACGTTCAACCATATCTCGTTCGCCGACTTCTTCTTCTCTACCGATTGGACGCCCGAGAACGAGCAATATGGCGGACTTGTATTCATCTTCGGCACCTTCGCCTTAACGGCGCTTACGCTGCTGATCGCCGTTCCGCTTTCGCTGATGATCGCGATCTTCCTATCGGTATTCGTCCCGCCATGGCTGAAAAACGCGCTTCGCCCGATACTCGACCTGCTGGTCGGCATTCCATCGGTCGTATACGGCTATCTCGGATTAACCGTGCTTATTCCGCTCATCCGTACCGTTACGGGCACGGGCATGGGCGACGGACTGCTCGCCGCGGCACTCGTATTGACGATCATGGTGCTCCCGACCGTCAGCCGTATTAGCGACGACGCTATTAGCGCCGTACCTGCCAAATTCAGTGACGCCTCCTACGCTCTCGGCGCTACAAGATTCCAGACCGTTTGGAAGGTTTTGCTACCTTCCGCGAAAAGCGGCATTATGTATGCCGTCATTCTCGGCATGGCTCGTGCCGTCGGCGAGACGATGGCTGTCGTGATGGTTATTGGCAATACGCCTCAGCTTGCAGACAGCCTGCTGAAGCCGACCTCCGTCTTAACAAGCAATATCGTTATGCAAATATCGAACGTTCCTTTTGACTCCACATGGAACTATGCTTTGTATCTGATGGGCTTCCTGCTGCTGCTGATTTCACTTCTAATGATCGTGGCCGTTCGCTGGCTGCAACGGAGAGGAGCTCGCATTTCATGAAAAACCATATGAGTGCCGGTGCTGGTGCGACTGCTGCCGCTAATCCGTTCCGCCGCAACAACAAAGGGCTTAACCGGATCAACGACCGTCTATTCTCCGGTGTGATCTGGACCGCAGGCGTCCTTATTATCGCATTTATCTTCGGACTGCTGTATTTGATCCTCCAGGACGGTCTTCCAAAGCTGACGTGGGATTTCCTATTCGGCCTCCCAAGCGAGATTGATGAAGGCGGCGGTATTGGCCCTACGCTGCTCAATTCCTTTTACATTCTGTTCCTGTCGCTGCTTATCTCCATCCCGCTCGGCATGGCCGCAGGCATCTATCTGGCGGAATTCGCGCCGGACAATAAGCTCATCGCTTTCGTACGCGTATGCGTGGAAGGCCTTGCATCGGTACCCTCGATCATATTTGGCTTGTTCGGCATCGCCTTGTTCGTCGAAATGTTCCAAATCGGACTCACGATACTCGGCGGCGCAATCAGCCTTGCCTTCCTCAATCTCCCGGTATTAACGCGGGTTACAGAGGAATCGATCCGCGCCGTTCCTGCTGACCAGAAGAGCGCCTCCTTCGCGCTTGGCGCAACGCATCTGCAGACGATAACACGCGCTCTTATCCCGGCCGCGCTGAATGGCATCATCACCGGCATCTGCCTCGTCGCCGGCCGTGCCTTCGGCGAGAGCGCCGTCATCATCCTGACCGCCGGCGTAACGACTTCCGGCGAAATGTGGGACTTCAGCCTGTTCTCTCCCGGCGAGACGCTTGCCGTCCACCTGTGGTACGTACAGTCGGAAGCGATCGTATCCGACGCGCAAGAAATTGCGCAGAAAGCAGCCGCCGTTCTCGTCTTCGTCGTCCTGCTCATTAATCTAGTATTCCGTATCCCTCTATGGTTGAATAGCCGCAAGACGAAACGATAGGCCGATGACCGTCAGGCATCAAAAAGAAGGGCTGCTTCCTAAGGTCTATTACAGACCTTCAGAGCAGCCCTTGCTAGTACTACGATTTCATATCTAGCGGTTCGTCTTCACCGTTACGATGTTGGAAGTTCCTTCATTAGTACCGCCAACAACGACGAGCTTAAACTTATAGCTCACATACGTTTCCAAATCTGTTACCGTTACAGAAGAGTCCCCAGCGTCTACTTCGATCTGATTCCACTCTACTCCATCAATTGAGTACCATATCGATACGCTATCAGCATTCAATGCAGCTTTCCAGCCAAGAGTTACGCTATTTGTAGTTTTGCTCTTATAAGCTAGGCTTGTGAGAGGAATAGACTTCGTATTGGTTACGAGCAAGTCGGATGTTCCCTCATTGCCTCCGCCTACTACGACAAGCTGGAATTCATATGTCGTATTTACTTTTAATCCACTTACCGTTGCCGATTTGGATGATGCCGTCAGCTTAGCGCTGGCATTCAACCATTCACCGCCGCCCTCAGATTCTTTATACTGAAGCACGACACTTGTTGCATTAGCTGCCGGCGTCCATACAAGCGATACGCTGCTCGTTGTAGTCGCGCTTACGGCTAAGGAGTCTACCGGAGCTTTGATTGTTGATCCTTCTGCAATAGCAGAAGTACCCACATTTTCTCCGCCAGTTACAATGATACGGAATTGATACGCTGTATCGGCTGCAAGTCCGTTAACCACTGCGCTGCTTGCGTTCAATGCAAGCGTGCCTACGTTGGCTGTCGTCCACGTCTTGCCGTTGTTATTGGATTGTTGCACAAGCAATTTTGTAGCTTTGACTGCTGCGGTCCATTGTAACGATACTTTACTGCTCGTTTCCGAATCCTCGATGACCTCCAAATCAGAGATCGGTTGCGGTAGTGTCGTTACGTTCACGACGTTCGAAATACCTTGATTTTGCCCGCCAACCACGTTCAGTTGGAAGTAATACTTCGTATTCGGGCGCAGGTTAGCCACTTGTGCAGTTACCGCACTTTCATCCACAACCGGAGTTGCCTCAATGGATGTCCACACTTTACCATCCAACGACACTTGAATGCTCAATGCATCGGCACCTATTGCCTGTGGCCATTTGAAGTCGGCTGTTGTCGCGGTTATTCCTGTTTTACCCGTGCTGGCAAAAGCCTTGATCGGAATAGATTTCGTAACACCTGTCGCTGAATTCGAATCGCCTACATTGCCTCCGCCTGTTACTACGATTTTGAATTGATACTGTTTATTCGGCACCAAATCCTTCACCGTTGCAGACTTGGCAGATGCTGCTACTTTGGAGGAAGTCAATGCGTTCGTCCATGTCTCGCCGCCATCCACCGATTGCATCACGATAAGGCCTGTTGCCTTGTAAGCTGCAGTCCACGACAAGTTAACCGTATTAATCGTTGTGCTGCTTACAGCAAGACTCGATACAGGAACAATGTTAGTCGTTGCAGGTGCAGAGGCAGAGTTGCCTTCATTTTGACCCCCAGTAACGACAACTCGGAAATAATATTGTGTCCCAGGAAGCAGCTTCGTCACCTGTGCTTGATTAGCGTTCGCCGCAACTGGAGACAAAGTGACTGCAGTTGTCCATGACGTTCCATTCAACGACTGTTGTACGACAACCTTCGTTGCTTCTTTTGCAGCAGACCAATTTAGCGTCACATATTCACCAGTCGGATTTGCCGTAATATTTTGGATCGGGCTAGGCAGCGTCTTCACCGTTACAATATTCGAATCGCCTTCGTTCTGCCCGCCTGCAGTGCGCAGAAGGAATTGATATGATTTATTTGGCGTAAGGCCAGTAACCGTTACCCCAGTCGAACTGGACGTTAATCCGCTGGTTATCGATGTCGACCAGTTGATACCGTCAGTTGATTGTTGAACGCTATAACCAGTCGCCCCTGCTGCAGCCGTCCATTTAAACCTCGCAGTAGTCGCAGTGGTTGCAACAGTCTTATCGTTTGAGAAGCTCGTTAGCTTAACTGCCGAAGTCTTCCCAGTCGCTAGATTGGAATCCCCGGCATTTGCACCGCCAGTAACTTTCATGCGGAAGTCGTACGATGTATTTGGCAACAACCCCTTTACTACAACACTGACTGCGGTCACTTTAACAGTTCCCGTGTTGGCAAGCTTCCAGTTGTTCTCCCCTGCTTCCGATTGTTCAATGACTAGTCCTGTTGCTCTAACAGCAAGTGGCCAGTTAAGTGTAATCGTACTGGATGTAACTGTTCCCGAAGCCAGCCCTTTAAGCGGTTCAGAAGCAGTCGTTGCCGTGATTTCGTTAGAAGTTCCTGCATTGCGTCCGCTAGTGACATTCAGGCGGAATTTATATTCCGTTCCCGACAATAGCTCGTTAACTGTCGTGGAGCTATCGTTAACGCCAATCGTTGCCGTCTTTGCCGTTGTCCATGTTTTGCCGGCATTGTTCGACTGCTGCACAATAATTCCGGTAGCGCCTACAGCAGCTGTCCACTTCAACTTCACACTGCTGCCCGTTGCAGCCCCGTCTTGCAACAAACCAGATAATGCAACTGGTGTTATCGGTACACTTAGAATAGTTGATACTGTTGTTCCGCTATAAGCTGATCCGCTTACTTTCAATCGGAACTTATAGGTAGTACCTGTCACTAAATCTAGAACCGTGCTAGATGTTGACTCCATAGTAATAGGGGCAGATATAATAGACGGAGTCCATGTTGTCCCGTTAACCGATTGTTCAATCTGAATACTTTCGGGACGATCTGTTAGATTCCAATTAAAAGTCGCTGTATCGTATGTTTTTGAATCCAATGCAAAGGAGTTAACTTTCCCCGGTACTAAACCTACAGTTACTACGTTTGATAGTCCCTTGTTAGCACCACCCGTAACATTGATTCTAAAATAGTAAGTTTTCCCTGTTGTAAGTTCGTTAATAGTAGCAGTATTTCCATCCGGATCAACAACAATATTTGAAGGTGAATAACCAGATGTCTTACTAAACGATTGCTCAATCTGGACATTAGTAGCCGCTATCGCTCCTGTCCAAGCAAACTGCACACTATTAGCGTTCTTAGAAGTAACAACCAAATCAGAAATCGGAACACCAATACCAACCTCTGCCCAACCTTGAGAAACCGCTTGTTTAATAGCAGTCTTTTGTTCAGTTGTATATCCAGTTACGCTACCTACTGCAAGTAGATAAGCATTTCTTGCATCGCTAAATCCCGAAGTCTTCATCAGATACTTGTTGGAAAGTACAGCATATGTTAATTTGCCTAATAGTGCTCTACCATCATAGCCAAGTGTGCTAAACTTAGTCGCCATATTGTAGGCCGCCTTGTTCGGAATGCCACTATTTGTGTGCACACCTCCCCAATCACCCTCCTCTGTTACTGGCCAATCTCGATAATTATCCATATGCGCTGGATCTCCATATAGAGCGGGATTAGCTAAACTTCTGAGCGTGTATCCTGTATCTTCTCCCATTAGCCAATCATCATTATCGATAACGCTCGCCATAATATCTGATATGGATTCGTTCAACGCACCTGATTGACTACGGTATACAAGCCCAACTGTTTTCTCAGTTACTCCATGAGTCAACTCATGCGCAACAACGTCAAGTCCACAGGATAGACAATCGAACCCTCCATTAGCCTTGCCGGTACCGTCCCCGTAGAACATCGCGCTTCCATTCCAGTAAGCATTATCTAGTGGTTGACCATAGAAAGAGCCATCATACTCGGGCATATGAACGAATGAGATTACTTCCATCCCTTTTCCATCTATACTATCTCGATTGTAGTGCTCTTTGTAAAAATCATATACAACATCAGCATTATAGTGAGCATCAACCGCATCAGCATCGTCAAAATAATTGCTATAACTATATAAGTCATCGTAATAAAATCTATTGCCACTAAAATATGAAAACTCGAATGTGCTGATTCCACCTTTATGTGTTTGATCCCAAAGAATATATTGGCTGTCGTATAACGTAGTATTTAAATTTTTTGTTTTCCCGTCATTACCGACACCAGTTCCTGTAGCATTTTGAATTTTATTAAACTGGTCTATCAATTGACCCGTATGTGCATCCACATACCCTACCCAGTTACCTGCGCTTGGAAACATAAAAACAAGATTTACTTCGTAAACCAAATAGGTTTTACCGTTAAACGGATAAATTAATATTTCTGCCGTTGGTGAGGGGAATTGGTATTTTCCTATCTTCTCCTCAAGTTTAATATCTCCATTAAGTTCAATCTCCAACTTTTCCTTAAACGACTGTATAGCTTCTGATTCGGAAAGCTTAGCAACCGTATTAAAACCTGAGAGGTTTAGCCCGTTATCCGACTTATCCTGTATAGCGTAAACTTCTTGGTCATTATTCAGGTTTACCTGTAAATAACGCCCGTAAATAGGAATTCCGTTATAAGACTGCTGGAGCATATAATGCTCTTGGCCTAAATTATCAGTAACCTTACTTTCTATACTAAATTGCTTCTCGTTAGCAGCCAGACCTTGTACACTAGCGTTGGAATTAACAAAATCAAGTACTGATTGATCGTTATTTAACGCCTTAGACTGAATACCTTCTATAAATTTTGTGTTCGGCAGATTGATCTGTTCATTTGATACACTCGAATTAATGGAGGACAATTCTTTCTCTCCACCGTTAGATGCAGCAGCAAACGCCATTGATGCCGGTAAAACTAAAACAACTACTAATAATGCGGTTAACCAAAAACGAATTTGTTTCATACCTTGGGTCTCCTCTTCCAAATGGATAAAATATTATCTAGTTCTACTTCYCTATTAATCTGTTATCGACTAGCTAGTCTTTAAGTAATAGAACACCTGTTGATAAATATATCAAAGAGTCCATGTTGAAAGTTGTCGTATTATGACGAAGAGAATAATTTAATAGGCATTGACATTACTTTAACTTCCTACTTGTTCCCTTCATATCCGTATTTAGCATATAATTCCTTTAGAATGCTATCTTGTAGAAACGGAGGAATTTCTATGGAGAAGAAGCCTATTCTATCAATTTCCAAAATGACTATAGAACGTCTGCATGACTGGATATGCTTCGCATTGATTCTCTTATCCTATGTCTTTCTCATCTTTAAATGGAGCGATTTACCCGCTACTATCCCCATTCACTACAACGCGCGTGGGGTAGCTGACGGCTGGGGAGGGCGCGCAACGCTCTTCATTCTACCAACTATAGCTCTCATCCTCTATGCCGGACTCACGCTACTACGGCGCATTCCCCATCATTTCAACTACATTGTGCAAATTACGGAGCAGAACGCTGTAGCCCAGTACCGTCTATCCCTAATGCTCCTAAGTTGGATCAAGCTCGAAATAGTAGTCTTGTTCGGTTACATCCAATGGTCTACCATTCAGAATGCGGCTGGACTATCATCCGGACTAGGCATTTGGATGTTGCCCGTATCACTCTTCATTCTGTTGGGCACGATCCTAATAGCCATTACACGAATGAGAAAGTCTCGTTAACCGAAATAAAAGCGGACACCGTCAACAAAACGACGTCCGCTTCTTTTCACACTCTTATATCGATGGATCGTCCCGATCTGCGCTCTTCCTTCTTCTCTTCCTCGGCAACTAGTTCTTCATAGGTCAAATCTTTGGCGACCTCTTCCTCTTCTATCTTCGTTTCGTTTTCCACTTCTTCCGAAGCATCTGCTTCCTCTGCCTTATTGTCTTCCTCTCGGGCTTGCTCTACCGTGTTTCTGATATCCTCGTAGGCGTCATCGATTTTACCGTTTAATTTATCTAGATTGTTTTCTATTTTATTGATCGTTTCCTGTTTGGCCTTAACGACGGTTTCCTCTAGGTTCTGTTTCATCRCGGACTTGCTTGCCGCATCGGCAGTCGTATTTATCTCCAGTAAATGACGGTCGGAGCGAATGCTGTTTTTGAGCGTATCCGAATCCCGTTCCATTTGACCTTTGGTTTTGTCCATCGCCTTTACTTGGTCGAAGTTGATACTTATTTTGATGACAACATCCATATCGCTCTGATCGCTAGCGGTTGTTTGATTTGACGCTTTTTCTTCGTCTTTCTCCTGTTGCTTGCTTATTTGCTCCGCTCGAATTTGGCTGATCTGCGCTTCAATCTGCTGCATTTGCTCCTGAAGCGCATTGACCCGCTCCATTCGTATTTTACTATCCAGGTTTTTGTTTAGATTAACGGAATCAATTTGCTCGCTTAATTGCTTCGATTGCTTCATCAAGTCTGATATCCGTTTATCCGCAACACTCTTGTGATCATTTCCGCTTGCTGCCCGATATGACGATCTTCCTACCGACTGACCCGATATTCTTTCCATAGTCGATCTCCTTCCAATGCTTTCGCTATAAAATCTCTTTATATATCCATCGACAATACTTTTGGATTTATTTAGGAAATAAAAAAAAATCCCGCTCCTACGGCAGCTAAGCAGCCTATAAGAATCGGGATTATTCATATTTCCTCTATGCTTCGGCAGTTGCCGATCCGCTCTTCGCATTCTCTTGCAGTCTTCGCACAAAAGCATACAGCAAGGAGAACCCGATAATACCAAGTACAGATAATGCGCCGCAGATGAAATACATCGCCTGCGCTCCCGATTGCTCGAACATCAGGCCACCGATGAAGCCGGCTGCCATACCCGACAACCCTCCCCAAGTGAGCGCGTATACCGCTTGGCCTGACGAACGCAGTTCGGCAGGTACCAATAATACCGTCAATTGCGTCCCGATATAATAGAAGCCGCCGAACGTGACGCAGTGCAGCATTTGAATGAAGATAACCTGCATCGCACTAGCCGCTCCCGCCATCAAGAACCATCTTAATGCGAACAGACAGCTAATAACAACGAGACAAAGCAGCATCGAGCGTACGTTACGCTTCAAATACCTGTMCAGCAGCAGGAAGATCGGAATCTCGAAGATTGACGATAGAAAGGCCGACCAACCGACTAGGCTTTCTCCTCCGCCCAATTCCTTAATATATAAGGCGACGAATGTCGTATTCACCGAGTTCGGAATCGAGAGCACTAATCCGACGATTAGGAAGATGAAGAAGGCCCGGCTTGCGAATAAGGAGCGATAATTTACTTTGCCCGCTCTGGCAGCCGAGTTCTTCGCCTCGCCTCGCGGCAGGGCGAAGGCGAAGACCAGCGAGAACAGCATCATAACGGTGTATATAATCCATAGACGTTCAATCCCAATCTGACCGATGACCGGCCCCGCCGCTAACGCCATAACGCCCCATCCGAGTGACCCCCATAATCGGAAAGCCCCGAAGCTTTGATTGGTGCCCTCAATACTGTTCAATATCAAGGTGTTGCTTTGCGAAAACAACGGCATTTGGAAAAAGAAGAAAAACAGCATCGACGTATAAATAAACGTATACGATTCGGATAGAAATACGAATTGCATGATAATCATGCTGCCTACTAACATCAAGATTAACGTTAGACGCAAGTTCCGGAAGCGGTCGCTGACATATCCCCAGAACGGATTGGCAACAAGCGATACGATGGGGCCTCCCGCCATTAGAGCTCCGATCTCAAGCGTTGACAAGCCTATGGACTTCAAATATAGCGCGAAGTAAGTACTATAGATCGTTAGAGCGCCGTATATGAAAAAGTTGAATCCTTTAATCACGCTGTAGGATTGCTTAACCTTCGTACCCATTCTTTATAATGGAACGGCGGTTGACCTGGAAGATGCGATCACTTCCTCCGCCGTTACTTCCCGACCTAGCTGATCCGACAAATAGATGCCTTCGCTGATAAGCATCGTGCGCAGCGCAATATCAGCAGTCGGCAGCAAAGGAACTCTGCCTTGCAGCGCGGCAATCCAATGCGCCTGCGACGAATCGTAAGCATCCTCATTGTCGCGAATGCGATGCCAGCGCACGTCCATCATATCCAGGTCAATCGTACTGTCCATATCCATATCGCACACCGTGTTATGAAAGGTAAACGGTCTTGTCCCCCCGCCTGCTTGTTCGCTTGGCAAGCGGACGCCGCCCTTAGAGCCGGCGATGCTGCTGCCCTCGAAATCGCCCATATGCACGGCCCAAGCCTCGATAATATCCAGCGTCAAACCGTCAGCGAACCGTACGAAACCCGTACCGAGCTCTTCGACGTCGAACCCGCTTTTCTCTCTCCGCTCCTCTAGCATATCGGTTTCCTGATAAAGCTTGCCCGTAACCCTCTCTACCGCAGGATTGCCGAGAAGATATAGAATTTGCGCGATATGATATACGCCCATATCGAACAACGCGCCTCCTGCTGCCGTCTCCTTGCGAGTAAAATAAGGCGTGCCGTAACCGTCCACATAGGGACGGTTTCTCCTGCGGAAACCAGTCGACCGCGCATGGTACAGCTTGCCAAGCATGCCGCCGTCAATCAGTGTCTTAGCAGCTTTCGTCTCCTTCTGATACAACGTGAATAGTTGAATATGCAGCTGCTTGCCGCTTGCTTCAGCCGCATCGACCATCGCCTTGCCGTCCGCATATGTTCCTGCGATCGGCTTCTCGCAATACACATGCTTGCCGGCTTCCAGCGCCGCTATCGTGACAGGGGCATGGAAGTTGTTATGCAGACATACATCTACTGCATCTATGTCGTCACGTTGCAGCAGCTCAAGGAAATCTGAATAAGCATGCGGAATGCCGTAATGCTCGGCTACTCGGTTTGCCTCTGTCAGATTAACGTCACAGACCGCAACGAGCTCCGCACCCGGTATATGGCTATACTTCTCAATATGTTGCTTGCCGATTTGGCCTACGCCGATAATACCGATACGTATGTTTGTCATCCTTATTCACCCTCCACAGCTGTATTCTACGCTTCTGCCAGAAGCTTCTTCACGAGCCCGATCAAGCGCTCGATTTCCGCATACTGATTACCCGGCGCATTTTGTTCAATTCCCCAATATCCGGCGTAACCCGATGCTTCCATCATTCGAATCGTCTCAATAGCATCTTCTCTTACGGCAGTCGCCGCATCGAAATGAGTGTGGTAAGCCCATGGCGCTACCAACCGGTCGCCTTCCGCTTGATCGGCCTTCCAGCGGCCAAGATGAACGAGAAATCCGAACGCCGGATGGTCGACCGCTTCCGCGATCCGTTTCATTTCGCGCGGGAGAAGCGACGCGCCCATATGATTTTCCGGACCAATCTTGAAACCATTGTCTGCTGCTACTTGAGAAAACTCCTTATAGCGCAAAACCGTATAGTCGAATTGTTCTTCGCTCATCGTTTCCCATTCCGTGTAACTGCCGCCTGTATCAATACGTACCGTCTCCGCGCCCATAATGATGGCTGCACGCAAATGCGTTAGCGCATTGTTATGCAGCAGTTCGCGCATATGGGGATCAGGATCCCATAAATGGGCCCCGTCTACGGCGAAGTTAACGAGCCGCAGCTCACGCTCGTCCAAAGCCTCTTTTATTTTGCGAATATAGCTCTCGTCCGCGAGTTTCATAATCGGTTTGCTCTTGCGATCGATGAAGAAGCCGTTCCACAAATCCGCCGCGTCCAAGCCGTAGCGATATTTGACCGTCTCCAAATAACCGAATACATCCATCTTGCCTTCCAAATACGTGTTGTTGAATGAATAGCCGCCGATCGAAATGTTCATCGATAATTCACCCCGTCATTGATGGATAATGGATAAGTTGCCTACGCCTTCATTATAAACCTGCAGCGCATAACCACTCGGTGTACGATCCTCTTTTGCAGGGGGAAATTTCTACTACTTAGAGCCTATCTTCTTGCCCATAATTTCAATATTACTGTACAKCGACCTTTTCTGTTAAAATGGGAATCACGAGCATAGAACGGGGGACACATACTTTGGATTACATTATATTGGACATTGAATTTAACGGCCGCAAATTCGCGAGCGAGCTTCCTATGGAAGTGATCGAGATCGGCGCGGTACGTCTAGATGAGAACCTGCAGTTCAAGGATGAATTCTCATCGCTTATTAAGCCTGTCTACTTCTCCAAATTAAATAGCTTCATTAAGAAGAAGACCGGCATTCCGCAAGAGGACATCGACACGGCCGAGGGCTTCAAAGCCGTCATAACCCGATTCAACGACTGGCTGAAGGAAAGCGAGGATTTGCTGCTGTTCACTTGGGGCGGAGAAGATATGAAGCGAATCGTGCTTGATAATCGGATGCATAAGCTCGATGACAGTTTTTGGACAAGCCTCTATTATTACGACCTGCTTAAAGGCTACTTGCGCTTCCGAAATGTAACGAACGACGTCAGTGTAGAGACGGCGCTTCAAGAGCTGGAGATTACGGCTGAAGGCTCTGCCCACCGCGCGCTTGATGACGCAAGAATGACTGGCGAGGTGCTTCGCAAAATTATTGCCCATTTGGATATGGATCTGAAGCAACAATACAAGGATATGCACACGAACGCTAAGGAACGCCGGCTTGTAAAGAACGCGATCCGCTCGATGATTCAGCGCAAGGCGCCTACGGAATGGGAAGTGCTCATGGAGCATTTTCTTAAGGACAAGATCGTGCTGACAGATGAGAAGAAAGTCGCGGAGCTTCAGCAGTATTTTGCCGCTGAGGTGGAGAAGGCGAAGCAACCAAAGGCAAGCCAAAATGTGTAATGGGCTTTAATAGAACAAGTGCTGCACTAGCAATAGCATCGGAGAATCGACTATCATGACTGACATCACACTATCTCAATCAAAATCGCGCAACGCCATCTATGATCTGCTTTATATCGTTGGTATTATTGCCATATCGTTCTCATCCATATTCGTTCGGTGGTCAGAGGCGGACGTCGCGGTCATCGCGATGTACCGGCTGTACTTGACCAATCTGCTCATGCTCCCATTCGTTTGGAAGTATAGGCATGAATTCATGCGGCTTAGCGCTCGGCAATGGCGCTTGCTCGCCTTATCTGGCGTCATGCTTGGCGCTCATTTCCTGTTATGGATGGCTTCGCTTCGCCTCACAACCGTTGCAAGCTCCACCGTCTTGCTGACCCTTGAGCCGTTGCTCGTGATGCTCGGCTCGTACTGGCTCTTCCGTACGAAGGCGAATCGAATGATGCTTTGGGGACTCGGGATCGCTTTAATCGGCTCGATTCTGATTGGAGCAGGCGACTTCAGCCTCTCGGGCAACGCCTTGCTTGGCGATGTATTATCCATGCTTGGCGCTGCTGCGGTTGCTGTCCATATGCTCGCCGGCAAGCAGCTGCGGAATGAAATAAGCGCCTTCGCCTATAACTTCGCTGTCTTCTTTCTTGCCGCGACGTCGCTTGCTTTGTACAATGTCGTGTTAGGCAACCCATTTACCGGTTACAGCGGACGCGAGTGGGGTTTGTTCCTGCTGCTGGCCATTGTACCAACCCTATTCGGTCACTATCTATTCAACTGGCTGCTCAAATATATGAACGCCGCAGCTGTATCCATGGCTGTACTCGGCGAACCGGTCATCTCCTCGCTGCTCGCTTGGTGGCTGTTGAAAGAATCGTTGTCGGCGTATCAGCTCGCTGCCGGCGTCTTCATTCTCTTCGGCGTATGGCTGTTCATCCGGCATGGCAAGGAGAAAACATAAGGCCTGCTCGCCCAGCTTATGATAGCTGCAATTGCATTTGGGCCGTTATATATATTCAGAACAATAAAACCACCTCATTAGTTCGATTTCTTGAAGCTAATGAGGTGGTTTTGGGGTTATAGTAGCCCATTATGCGATTTAGTTCGACGTTATGCCGTTATTTGCTCTATTTCCGACTACCGACCGCCAATAGTTCGACGTTATGCCGTTAACGGCACAGTTGCTTCCCCATATGTTCCACTATTCATCGGTTGCCCGCTCAGCTTACTTCCCTTTGCTGCTCCGCATCGCCGCTACGACCTTCAGTTCGCCGTTCTCATTCTCGATGTATTGCTGATACGCCTCCGACTCCTTCGGAATAAGCGCCAGCCTGCCGGTACCGTCGAAATGAATGCCCCAGCCGTACTTCTTCGGCAGCATGGATGCACGCAGACAAGCCTGCGATTTGCCGAAAAAATTATCCCATAACTCCTGACGTCGTTCCTCCAGCTCCTCACCCGCTATCTGCTTATGCCGCACATACACTTCAAAGAGCAGCTCCTCTTGCGTATATTGATAAGGCTGCCCTGCTGCCAGCTCGTACTCCAGGCTGGGCTTTGTTCGGCCGTCCTTCTTGTCAGGCGGGATGATGCCCGTCTCTACAGGGCAATCCGCTGCCACCGTTATGAACGTATTATAATAATTCATATTCATATCAATAACCCTCCGCTTATTCGATTAGCGCATGCTGCTTCTGTTCGATCGGCGTAACTTCAATAAGACAGATCATATGGCCGTCCGGATCGAACGCATCGAATAGACTATGATGATTCCACGGGGATGTCCACTCTTCAAGCTCGGATACTTTGATTCCCTTAGCGATCAGCTCGCCATGCATCTCCTTCACATTCACCGAGTTCAGATTGAACGGCGGATGCTTCAGCACCTGTACTTGCTCGGACTCTACCAAGGTCAGAAGCGGCCAGCCGTCATGCTCCGGGCTGATGAAGAAAGTCGCGCCTCTACCTGGATTCCAGTCCTCAATGCCCCTCAGCCTCAGACCAAGCGCCTCATAAAACGGAATCGATCTCTCCAGATTCGTTACATGTACGAACACGCCTCCAAGCTCTTTAACCGCCATCGCTATCGCTCCTCTTATATCCCTATTATGGTTAGACCTACATGAAATAAACGTATGCCGATTCAAAAACCAAACAGAGCACCAAAAAAATCTCTATAACCATTATCCCGTCACCATAAACCGGTTTCCGTCAGGATCAGTAAAGTGAAACAACATTTTKCCGCCAACAAGCTGAACATTGCTGACGAAAGCTTGCTGCTGTACTAGACCCCGATAACAACGGCATATCGCCTTCGCATCCCTTCTTCGAAACGCATCAACCAATGCCTCGAAGTCCAGTCGCCCGTATTCGGCTTGCTCAGCCTTCGTCCGCTCCGGCCCGCTTCCGCTTCTATCCTGCTTACGCTTCTTATCCCGCCATGCGTTAAGGGCGATTCGATACATATATGCATTCGTAATCTCGCGAGATGGCTGGTTCTCCACGGCCTTGTAGAGCTTAAGCAGGACCTCCTGCCTCAAGTCCTCAGCCTCCCAAGTATCCCCCGTTATATCGATAGATTCGATCTTGCAATTGCCGAGCATTCAAGCTGCTGAATCCAAGCCTCTCCTCCAATTGCGACTCTCTCCTCATTTCCATTATTACCAATTAGTATAATATAAGCTCAACGCAAGCAGCAATAAAGCCGGAATGCTCTTAACGAGATCATTCCGGCTTCTAAACGAATTCAATCTATTTCAGCAGCTTACGCAGCCATTTCATCTTATCTTTATAGGGCGGGTAAGGCAGTTCAATGCTGATCCTCGTGCTTTTCTTCAAAATGCTTTTTTTATGCGAGAACAAGTCGAAGCTATACTTGCCGTGATAACCGCCGATGCCCGAATGACCGATGCCTCCGAACGGCATATAGGCGCTCGATACATGCATTACCGTGTCGTTCACGCAGCCGCCGCCGAACGATACGCGCTCAAGCACCTCGCGCTCCACCGCTTTGCTCTCCGTGAATAGATAAAGCGAAAGCGGCTTCGGACGGTCAATAATTTGCGTGATCGCTTCTTCCAGCTGCCTGAAAGGCAATATAGGCAGGATCGGTCCGAAGATTTCTTCCGACATCGCCGCATCGTCCCATGACTTTGCCGCCAGCAGAGTAGGTTCGATATAAAGATCAGCCTTGTCTACACCACCGCCCGCAAGGATATTCGCACGATCCTGATCGATTATTGCAGCCAAGCGGTGAAAATGCCGTTCGTTCACGATGCGCCCAAAGTCAGGGCTTAATCCCGGATTCGCGCCATAGAATGCGGCGATCGTTTCTTTCATTTTCATAACAAGCGTATCTTTAACATTCTCATGGACGAGCACATAATCGGGCGCAATGCAGGTCTGCCCCGCGTTAAGCAGCTTGCCCCAAACAATACGTTTGGCCGCAACATTCAGATTAGCCGATGAATCAACGATAACCGGGCTTTTGCCGCCCAGCTCAAGCGTTACCGGAATCAACTGCTTAGCGGCCGCTTCCATGACGATTTTGCCGACAGGCACGCTGCCCGTGAAAAAAATATAATCGAAGGACGCCGCCAGCAAAGCGCTCGTAACCTCGCGCTCCCCCTCGACGATGCGCACATACGATTCATCGAATGTCTCGGTAATGATATGTCGAAGCGCCGCCGATACGTTCGGTGTCATCTCTGACGGCTTAAGCACGACGCAGTTGCCTGCGGCAATGGCTCCGATCATTGGTTCGATGCACAAGTATACCGGATAGTTATAAGGGCTTATAATCAAAACCGTACCGTAGGGCTCACTTAATATCCGGCTCGTGGACGGCATGAGAAACAGAGGCGTCTTCACCTTCTGAGGCTTCGCCCAGCTCTTCAGATTGTTCATCGTATAGCGGATACTATCGAGAACTAAGCCAATCTCTGTCGCGTAGGCTTCCATCTCGCTTTTGYGAAGATCCTTATACAACGCATCGAATAGCAGCTTCTCATTTCGAACGATCGCATCCTTCAGACGCCCCAGCTGCTCCAGCCGAAAGGCAACGCTCCTCGTAGTTCCACTATGGAAAAACCGGCGATGCTCCTGGACGATTCGATCCGTATCCAATTCCAAGGCGGTCTTGCTCTGCTCCATACGACAATCCTCCTATTCCGAACCTATTCTGTTAGCTTCATCATACTACAAGTGTCTGCTAGACTAAAGCGATTTCAGCGTGACTTATGTTACACTAGACAAAGCTACAATCGCACGGTAAGGAGCGCACTCATAATGAAACTAATATCTTGGAATGTTAACGGCCTGCGGGCTTGCGTAGGCAAAGGATTCATCGATTACTTCAACGAAACGGATGCAGATCTGTTCTGCATTCAAGAAACGAAGCTGCAAGAGGGGCAAATTAAACTGGAGATCGGCGAGCACTATCACCAGTTTTGGAACTATGCCGAGAAGAAGGGCTACTCGGGAACAGCGATATTTTCCAAGCTGAAGCCGATCTCCGTCCGCTACGGACTGGAAGAGAACGAGGAATTCGAAGGTCGCGTCATTACGCTTGAGTTCGAGCATTTCTACTTAGTTAATGTATATACGCCTAATGCAAGACGGGACTTGTCTAGGCTTGATTACAGGTTAGAGTGGGAGGAGCGCTTCCGCTCCTACTTGAAGCAGCTTGACGAGTTGAAGCCCGTCATCGTATGCGGCGACTTGAACGTTGCCCATCAAGAGATTGATCTGAAGCATCCGAAGCCGAATATGGGCAACTCCGGCTTTACAGCCGAGGAACGCGGCAAGATGACGACGCTGCTAGGCAGCGGCTTCGTTGATACGTTCAGACATTTCTACCCCGACCTTGGCGACGTCTACAGCTGGTGGTCCTATATGCCGAAAGTACGGGAGCGGAATGTGGGCTGGCGCATCGACTATTTCCTTGCTTCAACAAGACTTGCTCCACAGCTTGTGGATGCACAGATTGATTGCCACATTATGGGCAGTGATCATTGTCCGGTTGTGCTGCAGGTGAATGGGCTGGATCAAGCGTAAACGGCTAGCGCTACGCACGAACCGTTAGCTGCGTTATTGCGCAGCTCGGTTCTGTGCCGTCCTTCGTGGCAACAGCTACCGTTTCGCGGTGAAATATAAGCACAGTATAAGCAACAAATTTTATACATTCTTATATTTCAATAATAAAATAGGCCGAGTGAAGCAAGGACGCTTGAGTCCGCTTCGCTCGGCCTATTTTCTTTTACAGATCAGTCGTCATGTACTGCTCCTGATAGAAGTTTAAAGCGGAATGCATTTTGTCGAGGTATGCTTCCTCTCCGCCAGTACACATGAATCTTACGCTGCCGTTTCCATGTCTCTCCGCTATGCCGAACCGATTCATTAGCGCCGTTAGCCGCTTAATCGTCCCTACATTGCCGTCCACGATCTGAATATGAGGCGGAAGCACATGTCTTAGGATAGAGCGGTAGAACGGATAATGCGTGCAGCCCAGCACGATAATGCCGTATTGGTTCAAATCGTAACCTGCCAGCTTGCCACGGAAATACTCACGCATCAGTTCCGTATCGAACTGCAAGCTTTCGCAATAGCCGACGAGCTCAGGCAGCGGCAAAGAATCGACAATGCCCTCTTCGTCCACACGGGATACGAGCGCATAATATTTAGGCATTTGCAGCGTGAGCGGCGTCGCGAATACGAGTACCCGCTTGCCAGTAGCCCGGTTCATCTCAACCGCAGGCTTAACAGCCGGCTCCATTCCTACGATGGGGAATGAATATTTCTCGCGAAGCTCCGCCACCGCTATGCTTGTCGCTGTGTTGCATGCAATGACAAGAGCATCAATTCCTACAGCTACCATCGACTCGATCGCATCAACAATATAGGTTCTTACCTCTTCCATCGGC
Organism: Paenibacillus sp. 2TAB19; assembly: GCF_052115185.1. Classification (NCBI taxonomy): domain Bacteria; kingdom Bacillati; phylum Bacillota; class Bacilli; order Caryophanales; family Paenibacillaceae; genus Paenibacillus; species Paenibacillus sp. 2TAB19. The sequence continues at coordinate 29,869 of NZ_JBFRGE010000015.1, forward strand.
TTCGTGCCGTAAGGAACGTGAAGCGTATCGGCCATATACAAATAATCGTTGGCGGGAAGGCGCCGCAGCGCCTCCGATAAGACCGTTAACCCGCCAATACCCGAATCAAAAAAACCAATCGTCATAGGTTATCTATTCCTAACGTATGTAGTGAGAAAAGCATCTACAATCTAGTATCCCTCTCAGCATAGCGCGACTTGCCTCAGTAGGCAAGAACAGAGTCTTCCAGCAAGACTCACGCGCTAATAGCCCGACTATACTTTTACTTGTGAGATCGCCTCTCTCATGCGCGAAGTATTGCTTTTCAGCTCGATGGAATCGTCATATACCTTCTTAATCATTTCCAGCTGCAGCTCCGTCAGCTCTTGAATTTGCTTGGTCTGCTCCGATACGCCTCCAGCCACACTGGCCATAGTGCTTACGGTAGCCGCCACCTCTTCCGAGCCTGCCGACATTTGCTCTACCGTCGAAGAAACTTCCATAATTTGATCGGTCACGAGCTGGAATGCCGAGACGGCATGAATGAAGGCCTGCTCCGCCTCCTGCGACAAGCGCGCCCCCGCCCCAATCTCCGAGGCAGCTAGATCCATCTGTTCACTGATTCGCCCCGTCTCCTTGCTGATATTGCCGAGCAGCGCCGTCACTTGCCGCACCGTTACATCCGATGCCTCGGCAAGCTTCCTGACTTCCGCCGCAACAACGGTAAAGCCGCGCCCATGCTCGCCTGCTCTCGCTGCCTCGATCGATGCGTTAAGCGCGAGCAGCTTCGTCTGATTGGCGAATTCACTAATTGCGCCTAACGAGCCCTCGATCTCGCTCGTGTAATGCTGTAGAGATTTCGCAATAGTCAAAGTCTCTTGCGCCGTCTCGGATATGCTAAGCATTTGCCTGTTCATTTCATTAATGGTCGTCTGACCGGATTGCGCCGTATGCAGTGCTTGTACCGCGGCATCCGATACGGTTGCCGACGACTCCGATATACGAATTATACCTTGTGTCATTTCCTCCATGGCGACGGCATTGTCCTGCGCGCTCTGCGTTTGGGCATAAGCGCCTTCGTGAATATGGCGAATGGATCCGCTCACACTCTCGCCCATCGTTAAGATTTGGTCCGCATGGCTGGAGAAGGTCTCGGAAGAATAGGCGACAACATCCGATGTGTGTGCGATTTTGGAAACGATGTCGCCGATCTTATCGTTCAGATGACCCGACATATGCAGCATCGCCTCGTACGCGCTGCCAATCTCATCGATTGACTTCACGGGATGCGCCAGCAGCATCCGATTCGCTTCCGCAAGATCGCCCGTCGCCATCTTGTTCGCGCTCGCCGTAATCGTCTGAAGCGGCCGAAGCGTTCTCGCGATGAACCACATAATGACGCCAAGCGCAGCTAGAGCAAGGAGCAGCATGGCCGCATATAACGGTATGCTGTCCTTCGTTACTTCGTTCGTAAGCTGATGCAGAACGGAAGCATCGGTATCGATGCCAAGCGCTCCGATGAACGTACCGTCTGCAGCCAGCATGGGTACGAATGCAGATATGTATGTCCCGTATTCAGGATTGTCGATAAGATCAGAGCTGGCAGCTTGTCCATCCAGCACAAGCTTAATAGCCGATGCCGGCATATCGGTCACTTCATTAATTGGCGATGCAAGCGGATCACCCTTCGGTCTTCCGTCTATAAGCAGCAGCGGATCCTTATCCGCCTCCACCTTCACGAAATAGACGTAACGTGCGCCAATGGACAGACGGAATCGATCAAGCTCTTCACGTAGCTTCCAATACCGTTCATTTTCCTGTGGATCCTGGATAAAATCGGCGTAGCTGTCGACATCAATCTGCGTCACGTAATTTTGTGCGATATTCATGTTGTAGGTACTAATCGCACCTTCTACAGCCGTGCCTGTGTTGTGCAGTTGAATGGCGCTATTGCCTGCAACGATGAGTACAATAACTGCCGCCATTACGACCAAAATCCGGCCAATCAGCTTTCTGCGAAACCAGTTAATCATGCTGTTTTCCCTCTCCTGCTCTTAAGTACGATAGTGGGTTTGCTTTCTCCAAATAGAAATTCATTCGATGAATTTCGACAAATGGCATAAAAACCCTCTTTTTATCGAGCAGATTATTCCATAGCAACTGTAGCAGCCTTAGCCGTCTTGATCCGATTCGCAACCGCCCAGCGGACTTTATGCTCATCAAGCAACGGATAGTCGTACAATAGGCCCTCGTAGACAGCCTCCATATCGATGTGCTGACGGAAGTCATCAGGCATCACTGTCCTGGATGGACGCTCCCATAGCTCGAGACCGCCTCTATTCAACGCTTCAGCCACGAATTGCGAGCAGAAATACGCATACTGGGGATTATAATCAACCTTTAGCAAAATACTGATAACACCAAGCAGATTATAATGGTAATCATCCTTATTCTGAGCAATACTAGACACAAATTGCTTTATCTGTGAATACTGCTTATCAGTCACGCGCAAGCGGAGCAGCGTGCAGCTTGTCCCTGGATGACTGCGATAAACGCCATCGTACACGTTCTCTTTAACAAAACCCGCCAGCAGCGGACTGTTCGGCTTCTTGCGTCCGAAGCTGTATACTTCGTTAAGCTCCGAGTCGAACGCTAACGATGCATGATTATAGGGAGCGCCGGTAAAAGCCTTAATGAGCCTTGTGAACAGCGTACCCGTATTCGTCAACAGCACATAAATATCTTTATTCGGACCCTGGCATTGTTCCACGGCGCTCGCCTCTTCTCATTCATAGGATGAAGTGCGCCGGCTCTTGCCTCCTGCGCTCTATTTGCTATGAATATACCAGTGCCCTCCCAGCGCGAATAGTACCAACTATGTGTAGTACCTTGTAAGGACATAGCAAAAGAACAGAACGAAGCAGCGCATATGAGCTGTTTGTCCTGTTCTCTTTTTTCAGCCGCTAAAGCTAAGCCGTCTTGCTATTTTGCTTCCGTTCCAAGCTGTAGCTGATCGCCGTTAGGGCAAGCCCGCCTATCGTCACGATCGCCGCGATCCACGGCACATGTTGAAGTCCAATCCCGTTCACGGCAAGACCGCCTATAATGGCTCCTCCAGCATTGCCGAGGTTGAAGGCCGATTGGTTAGCCGTAGATGCCATCGTCGGAGCGTCCTTCGCCATATCCATAATGCGCATTTGCAAGCCGGGTACGATCAGAAACGAAGCTATGCCCCATATAAATATCGTAATGACCGACATCGCCTTGTTGTCCACCGCGAAGAAGAAGATAAACAGCATGACGGCTAGAAACCCGAGACAGGCCATCAAAGCCGGCATTAACCGCCAATCGGCCAGCTTGCCGCCAACCAAATTACCGACCGTCATCCCGATCCCGAATAAAATAAGGATCCCCGTGACATATTGTTCACTGAAGCCGGTAATTTCCTGCAGCAGCGGATCGATATAAGTGAATGCCGTGAATACGCCGCCGAACCCGAATACCGTTACGAAGAAAGCAAGCAGCACCTGCTTATTCCCGAATATCCTCAATTCCTTGCCGATGCTTACTTTGCGGTTATGCGGCACTTTCGGCACGAACAGCAGAATTCCCGCCACGACTAGGAATCCAAGAACGGATACGATGCCGAAGGTCGAATGCCAACCGAATTGCTGACCGATATAAGTGCCGAGCGGAACGCCAATAATATTGGCGACCGTAAGCCCCATGTACATCAACGCGATAGCGCTGGCCCGCTTCTCCGGGCTTACGAGTCCAGCTGCGATTACCGAGCTGACGCCGAAGAACGTGCCATGAGCAAGCGACGTAAGCACTCTTGCCAGCATAAGCACCGAGTAGCTAGGCGCGAGCGCCGCAAGCGCGTTGCCGGCAATGAAAATAACGAGCAAGGCGCAGAGCAGCTGCTTGCGCGGCATGCGAAGTGTAAACACGGTCATAATCGGACCGCCGATTGCCACGCCCAGCGCATAACCGGTAATCAGTTGACCGGCGCTGGCGATCGAAATATTCAAGTCCTGCGCAACATTGGTCAACAAGCCCATAATAACAAACTCGGTCATTCCGAACGCGAAGGTGCCGAGGGTTAGCGATAACACTGCGGCCATGATTGATCCCGCAGGTTTTGTCCCCTGCTGGACAGTATGATTCATCTGCATATCCATATCCGTTTGCTTCTCTCTTTTCTCTGTTATCTGATACATAAGTACTCGTTATTGCACCTCTATCTTTTTAAGCACAACTTGACTATGATAGCTTACAACTTGCTATTTTGGCAACTAAACATAGGACTGTAATAATATAAAAAAAATAGCCCGGTATCCCGGACTATCCCCCAACCTATCCTTATTGCTTGCGATTCCTTCTCACCCACATAATCATTACCGCGGCAATGAGCAGTACCGAAGCAGCTATTAACATATAGTTGATTGAACCTGAACTCGTACGAGCAGAAGCTGCATCGTCATCTGCCGCCGTATCTGGCGGTGCTGCGCCATCCGCACTTAACGGTATCTCGGTTGCTTCGTTCTTTTCCTTCTTAACGTTCATCGCAATCGGCTGTGGCTGCTTTCCTTCTCCAAGTGCCTTGAGCTCCTCGCCTGCCGCGGATATCGGTTTCGTCATATTGCATATGGTCGTATGAAGCGCGGACTCGCTTTCATAAGCGGACACGATGTATTCCGCACCTGCTACGAAATTCTCAATGCCGCAGCTCGCCGAACTAAGCGCCGTATACACGACCGTTCGCTCCTGCACGTCGCCCTTCCATACCTCGGATACCTCGAACTGCACCTCTACTGGATCGGCGGATGACATTATTTCCTTTTCTGGCGGCTGCGTCACGGTTAGTACTTTACCTGCGAAAACCGCGCTGCTCCGCTCCAATTCATCCTTTACTTGCTCCTCTGCGGATTGCGCCATTGCGCACGAGCAAGCGAATACTTTTGCCGGCTTCACTACCCCTATGCAAAATAATACGGCTACAGCAACAATGACCGCCGTTAGCTTCTTGTTCAATCCWATCACCTCAAACTATCAGACGGCGCATTTCCCTCATTTGTTTCACGCTAATCTCTGCGATACCCTGATGATTATGTTAAAATAATAAAACATTACAAGTGCCTGACCTTTATAGCCGAAAGGAGATTAACGATGAAATACAACATAACGATTCGCCTGCATCAAGACTGGCTGGACACGGTAAGAGAAATCTTCCGCGGATCAGGACATCCGCTGCCCGAAGAACTCAGCGACCATGAAGTCACGGTTGCTTACTATAGCCAAACCGCTTCATCCGATGAAGAAGCGGAGCAGCAAAGCATCGCCAACACGGAGCGGCTGAAGGAAATCGAACAGACGATTGTCGCTAACTTCGAGAGCATCATCCTGCCGGATATTAGAAGCCGTACTGGCTATACGGGCAACGAATTCACCTTCCGCTGGATCTACCAGCAGGGCGAGCATATCATCGAGGAGTATTCTGAATATCGCATTCCTCTATAACCGATTGCCAAGTTGTTATGAAATAGAGGGAATTCCTCCCGTTATTCATTCTGAAAAAGCCAAGTAGAATGAAATAACTGGAATTCCTCCTGCTAATTACGCCGATATCACCTGTTCCATGGATAAGCGGCGATAATAACGGGAGAATATCCGTCTATTTCTTGAATACTAGCAGGAAGAGCCATATTAACGGTATATATTCCTGTTATTTCTTGCAAGAGAACAAAACGCCGGCCTCTCCACGAACGGAGCAGGCCGGCGTTCTTTTATAACGGCTTATTACTCGGCAACAAACGGTTTATCCTGGGATACTGCGACCTGGTACAAATACAAATCCGTTCCGTCGCCGATCGCATAGTTGAGTACACGTTTGTTGACAGGCACGAGCACCGATCTGTACAGCGTCGGGAATACCGGAATTTCTTCTACCATTAATTTCTGCCACTCTTTATAAATGTCTTGGCGTACTTTGACGTCGAACGCTTCCTTCGACAAGCCCTTCTTAAGCAGTTCATCCTGCTTGTCGCTCGCATAACGAGGGAAGTTGTAGATCGCTTCGCGTCCGTACAAGCCTGAAGGATCGACGTCGATGCCAACCGCCCATGCGCCTTGGTAGACGTCTACCTTCGGATCGTCCTCGCCGTTAGCGCCGACACGGTCATAGAACGTGTTGAACTCGACCATCTCCAGGTTCACATTAAGCCCGATTGCCTTCCACGATTGCACATAATATTGCGCAAGCGGCTCAGCAATGTCGCCGCCAGTCATGGAGATGAAGTTAATGACCAATTCGCTTCCGTCTGGATTCGTGCGGAAATCGCCGTTTTTCTTATAACCGGCATCGTCCAATATTTTGTTAGCCAAATCCACATCGTACGCTAAGCCCGCATTCGACGAATCATGATACTCCGGATGCGACGGCGGAATAAGCGTTGTTGCGTTCCAGCGCAAGCCGTGGTAGAACTGCTTGCCGACCTGATCGTTGTCGACCGCATGCCACATCGCCTTGCGGAGATTAATATCAGCCATCTTCGCTTTCGGGTTAGGCACAACCTTGCCGCCCTCCGCGTCCCATGTGCCAAGCTTGAAGCCGATATACGTATAGGCGCGGTCAACATTGCCAAGGAACTCTACATTCGACATGCCTGCATTGTCAGGGTATTGATCAACAGGGAACGAGTCGACGAGATCTACGCCGCCGCTCTCGAGTTGCTGTACGATTGTCGTTGGATTAATGACTTTAAGCGTAACCTTCTCGAGTCCAGGTTCGCCGCGCCAGTAGTCCGCGTTTTTCGTATACACGACCGATTCGCCTGGAACGATGCTTTCCACCTTGTACGGACCGAAGCCGATCGGCTTCTCGCGCACCTCAGGCGAAGCGGACATCTTATCGACAGGAATGCTTTGGAAAATATGCTTAGGCAGCGGAGACGTCCATATCCCGCCCGTCAGCAAGGACGGTGTTGATTCGATATAAGTAATCTTGAGCTGCTTGTCGTTAATGACTTCGATGCCGGAAATCTTATCAGCCTTGCCTTCGTGATACTCGTTCATGCCGACAATATTCGTAAACGTGGAATCGTAGCGGGGTCCGTCGTACTTCGGATCGCCGATGACGAGATGCGCGAACTCCCAATCCCCAGCCGTTACCGGCTTGCCGTCATGCCAATTCACGTTGTCGCGGATCGTGAACGTGAATGTACGGCCATCCTCCGACACCTCGTACGTGGCTGCGCCGTCGTTCGTGAAGACGTAGCTTTCGTCCCAAGTCAGCATCGACTCATCGAACCAAGCAAGCACTTGCGAATCGGGATCACCCGAGTAAAAGACCGGATTAAGAGTGCCTTCGAACGGCGTATCGGATACAAGGCCGAATGTCAGCGAGCCGTTCTCGATCGCCGTGCCTTCGTTTTTCTTCACGTTGCTGAAATCCTCTATGGAGTATAGACCGTCATCGGGCTCCGGCGTTGCTTCCTTCACTTCCTCCGTAGGGGACGGCTTGTTGCTGCTATCCGAAGGTAGCGGCTCGTTCTTCTCGTTCCCGTTGCCGGATGAACAGGCTGCAACAAATACCAACAGCGCGAGCAGCATCGGAAGCAATGCCAACCTTGTAGATCGTAACCTCTTCTTCATAACAATTTCTCCTCCTCGTCATCCTTTTCTTTGTCTTGCGTCCGTCGCCCGCTTAAGCGCTTGACCGACGTTATTTATACACAACATCAGAACCAATATGAGGAACGATGCGGGTAACCATATCCACCATCTCGACTCCAGCGTCTGCGGATCTCGCGCATAGCTAACGAGCGTTCCGAGACTCGGCGTACTCTCGGGAAATCCGAAACCGAGGAATGACAAGCCGGATTCGAGTCCGATATTGGCTGCCAAGTTAAGGGTCATCGTCACGATGATGATCGAGCTTAAGTTGGGCAGCACTTGCGTAATCATAATTTTCATAGGAGAGGAGCCAAGCGTTTTGGACGCTTGCACGTAATCCAGCTCTCTCTCCTGCAGCGCCTTGGAGCGTATGAGCCTTGCAATACCCATCCATAGAAAAGCGGTCATAATAAGCGAGAAGGAAATAATGCTGTACTTGGGCACTGCCGTTACGAACGCAATAACGATCATAAGCGTGGGCAGAATCATGAAAAAATCGACGAAGCGCATGAAAATGTTATCGACAGTGCCGCCGAAGTAACCGGATATAAGACCAATCAGTACACCGATTAACCCCGTGAGCAGCGTCACGATAATGCCGATCGACAACGAATTGCGAGTGCCGATAATGAGCTGGCCGAATACATCGCGCCCGCCGTAATCGGTACCTAGCCAATGCTCGGCCGAGGGCGGCTTCTTAAGCGCGAACAGATCGATGGATACGATCTGCTCTTGATCAAGCACGAATGAAATCCCATAGACAAGCGTGATCACCAGCACTAGGAAGAGCAGCGATACGAACGCCATTCGGTCCCGAACGAGCTCGCGCCACACAATATTCCAGCTCGAGGGGCTTCTGTTCTCCAAGCTTGCATGCGATATATTGGCGTATGTCTTCCTCAAAAGGCCCACCCCTATGCACGTTGGCTGTTATTTGATCCGAATGCGCGGATCAACGACACTTAATGTGATGTCAGATAGTAATGCACCGATGATCGACGCAGCCCCGTACAGCAGCACAAGCGCGGTAACGACGCTGAAGTCGCGCAGCGAGATCGAGCTGAGGAACAACTCCCCCATGCCCGGATAGCTGTAGATGCTCTCTATGAATACGGTGCCGCCGATCAGTCCCGTAATCTCGTATCCGAAGAATGCGGCGATAGGCAATAATGAATTTCGCAATATATGCCGGTTATACACGCGCGACTCCGACGCGCCCTTCGCTCTTGCCGTTACAATGAAGTCCTTCTGCTTCGTGTCGATAATCTCGCTCCGCAGCAGCTGTACCGTCGTGACCGTCGTAATAAGCGCCATAGACAAGGCCGGCAGCAGCAAATGATAGAACTTGCTCAGCACGTATTCCAGCGTCCCCGGCTTCATGCCTGGCTCGACGCTCCCGCCGGTCGGAAACCATCCGAAATGAAACCCGAATACCCATAGCATTAACAAGGCGAATATGAATAGCGGCGCTGCGAAGCCCAAGTACGTATAACCCGTTATGAAGCGATCCGCCCATGTATCGTTATAGCGGCCGCTCGTAATGCCAAGCGGAATCGCGATCAAATAAGTTAGAATCAGCGTGACAATCGATAGCCAAATCGTATTCATCATCCGCTGCCCAATCAGATCGGAGACGGGCATCTTGAAGCGGAACGATTGGCCAAAATCGCCTTGGAACGCTTTCGTAATCCAATCCCAGTATTGAACCTGCCAAGGATTATTAAGCCCGAGCCTCTCTCTCTGCGCCTCCATCGCCGCCGGATCAATGCTCGGATCGATCAACCCCGTCAAAGCGTCCCCCGGCATCGCCTTGGCCATTAAAAATACGAGAATGCTCAGCAAGATGATTTGGGGAACCATAATAATCATTCTTCGCGCAACTGTCCTCCACATCGCTCTCAACCTCTCTCAGGCAACGCCGCTAGATGTGTTTGCGTAATCGGCTGCAAGGGCAAGGCAAGTCCCTCATGGTCAAAATAGGTGTCGTACGCTTTCTCGTATTCCTCCCTAACCGCCTCGCGATAAATATGCTGCTTGTCTCGTTGCGTAGGATCAATGTTCGGAATAGCCGTAATAAGACGTTTCGTATAAATATGCTGCGGGTTGTCGAAAATATCGGCCGTCGTTCCCTGCTCGACGTAACGGCCCTTGTACATAATGCCGATATGATTGCACATATGACGAATAATGCCGAGATCATGGCTAATGAGCAAATAAGTGAGCTTCATTTCCTGCTGAATATCCTTCATGAAGTTCAGCACTTGAGCCTGCACCGACACATCGAGCGCCGACACCGGCTCATCGGCAATAACAAGCTTTGGTTTCAGAGCAACCGCTCTCGCAATGCCGATCCGCTGCCGCTGGCCGCCCGAGAACTCATGCGGATATTTGTAGATCATCTCCGGGCTCATGCCGACCTGCTCCAGCAATTGCTCGACGCGGAGCTTCTCTTCCTTCGGCGACAGCCTCTCGAAGTTTCGCAGCGGCTCGGCAATAATATCAAGCACCCGTTTCTTCGGATTCAAGGACGAATACGGATCTTGGAAAATCATTTGAATATCTCGGCGAACATCGATATGGCTTCTCCGGCCGCCTTTCGCCAGATCATAACCCTCGAACAACACGTTGCCCGACGTGATCGGATTAAGCCCGATGATCGCCCTGCCGGTCGTCGTCTTGCCGGAGCCGGATTCACCGACGAGCCCGTAGGTTTGACCTTGCTCGATCGTTAGGTTAATCCCATCGACGGCCCGCACAAGCGGAATCCGCTTGTTAAGAATGCCGCCACGGCTCGGAAAATGTACTTTAAGATCTTTCACTTCAAGAAAGGACATGCGTATCGTTCGCCTCCTTCTGATTAGGGAAGTGAAACGACTTATGGCAGGTGCATCTGACGTAATGCCCGGGAGCAATTTCGTGCATGGTTGGATCGTCTTCATGCGCGGATGCATCGATCCACGGAATGCGTGAGCGGAAGCGGCAGCCTTGCCGCGGAAGATTTTGCAGGGAAGGCACGATGCCTTGAATGACATGCAGTCTGGATTGCGCTTCTTTGGAAGTAGGAATCGATTGGAGTAAAGACCTGGTGTAGGGGTGCTTGGCCCCGGATAGGAGTGTGTAGATATCTGCGATTTCGACGATTTGGCCAGCATACATAACGGCCACGCGATCGGCCATCTCGGCGACGACGCCAAGATCATGCGTAATTAATAAAATGCCGGCTTCGCTTTCATTCTTCAGCTTCTTGATTAATTCGAGGATTTGCAATTGAATCGTAACGTCAAGCGCAGTCGTGGGCTCGTCGGCGATGAGCAACTGGGGTTCATTGGCGACCGCTATGGCAATAACCACCCTCTGCCTCATTCCGCCCGACAGCTCATGAGGAAACTGTCCGTAGGTATGTTCGGGTCTAGGTATCCCGACTCTCCTTAACAGCTCCATTACCTTTATTCGCCGTTCGTTCCGGGAGAGCTTCGGTTGATGGAGCAACAGCGCTTCTTCGATCTGAGCGCCTATGATCATAAGCGGATTGAGTGCGGACAGCGGATCCTGGAAGATCATCCCGAACGCCTTGCCTCGAAGCCGATTCAGCTTGGCCGGGGGCAATTGGGCGATATCTTGCCCCTTATACTTAATGCTGCCGTCAATCCTCGCTCTCGTATGCAGTCCCATGATAGAGAAAGCGAGAGCACTCTTGCCTGAGCCGGATTCTCCGACTATAGCAACGATCTCGTTTTTGCCGATCGTAAGCGACACGTCGTCAACGGCTGCATAATATTCGTCGGCAATGCGGAATGAGGTAGTGAGATTTTCAATGGCTAGCAACGTATCACTCAATGGAATCCTCCTATCGACGAGTTGCCTTGTTCTAAATATTCTGATTATTCAGATAATATTTAATAACATTAAATATCGTTATTGCCGTCAACATAATGTCCCTCTTATTTGCACCATATGTTAATACTTGGTTAATAAGTTGTCAAGACTTTATTAAGCCAAGTTAATGTTAGTACGATATGCTGCTTAACTCTATGATTATTTATTAAACCTTAATTAATATAAACCCAATTAATGATTACTCTATCATTCCGCTGCCGATTATGGCAGATGGCTTTTTACCTAAATGAGCAATAGGGATGCAGACCCTTGATCAAGGTTCCATCCCTATCCTTGCGCTTGTTATTCACCGCGCTTCGAAGGCGCGTATGCCAATACTTCCATCTCTATTAAATAGGGTCCAAGACCGCTGAATACCGTGATTCGGGCGGGATGCGGCGCCGCTATCATATCCTCGTATACCGCATTATAAGCATCTTGGTCTTCGGTTCTTGCCAAATGCGTCGTCACCTTGACGATATGATCCAGCGTTAACCCCGCCTCCTGCAATATCGCTTCAATGTTCCGTATGCATTGCGTTGTCTGCTGCCGTATGTCCCCGAGCGGCTCTAGCGTCTGCGGATTAACACCGACCTGTCCAGCCACGTAGACAAGGTCACCTGCGCGCACCGCATGCGAGAATGGCAGCGGGAATTTTGGCGCCTTGTCCGATGTAATGATCGTCGTCATATTTTATTTCCTCCTTGTTATGAACCCCGTCTACAGTCCTATCGGGGCGCTCTGAAGATGCCATGAGGTTGCTTGTTGGTATTGATGCCCGATCGCAAGCAGCGTCTCTTCACCCATTAGCGGACCTGCCAGCTGCATGCCGATTGGCAGTTGCCTAGAAGAGTCGATGCCGATCGGCACCGTCATCGCAGGCAATCCCGCATTCGTGAACGGCCCGTTGAACATCGGACTACCCGTCTTATAGCCGGGCAATGCCAGCGTTGGCGTCGATGGCGTAAGCAAGGCGTCGATCTCGCCGAATAGACTCATCATTTCGTTGCGGAACACGCTTCGGACACGCTGAGCATGCAAGTAATCGACTGCGCTTAGCTCGAAGCCCAGCTCCAACTGTTCTCGCATCGACGGGCCGTAATAATCGGCTCTTGTTTTGTACGATTCCATATGATAGGCTGCCCCTTCGGCGCGCATCGTCATTCGGTGCGCGGCGATAGCCTCCTTCATGCATCCCGGCAGCTTAACCTGCTTGAACCGGATGCCCCTCCCCTTCAGTACCTCGACAGCTTGTGCGACTGCTTCGCCGATAACCGGTTCCTCTGCCTCGAAGAACGTATCCGGCAAGCCGACCACCAGTCCTCTTACGTCTCTCCCAATCGCTCCAGTGAAGCGCGGAGATTCTCCCTGCAACGTGGAAGGATCGCGTCCATCTCCACCTGCCAGCACTTCAAGCGTAATTGCCGTATCCTCGACCGTTCTTGTAAAGGCGCCGATATGATCGAGGCTCCAGCTTGCCGTGAACACGCCGTACCTGCTGATGCGGCCGAAAGTCGGCTTCATGCACGTTAGTCCGTTGTACGCAGCGGGCCGGATCAATGATCCGAACGTCTGCGTGCCGAGCGTGAAGGCGGCCATGCCGGCCGAAACGGCGGCAGCCGAGCCCGAGCTGGAGCCTCCCGGGGTATGCTTCAAGTTCCATGGGTTCCGCGTCGGCGGCTCCCCTCCTTGATAAGCATATTCGGTTGTCGTCGTCTTACCGAGCAAGACGGCGCCTGCGTTGCCGAGCCGATCGATAACGGCTGCATTCGTACCCGGCACGTAATCGCCGTCCACCTGCGAGCCGCCGGATGTTCTTATGCTCGCCGTGCGAATAATATCCTTCGCGCCGTATGGAATGCCATGCAGCTGACCAAGATAGCGACCCAACATGAGCTGGCGCTCCGCCTCCTTCGCCGCTTGCATCGCATGGTCGGCCGCTACCGTAACCCAAGCTTGTACTTTACCGTCTACCGCTTCTATGCGGGACAAATACGCTTCGGTTAACTCAACGGGCGACACATTCTTAGCTCTAATGGAAGCTGCGGCTTCCGCCAATGTTAGCTCGTACAGCTGTGTCGATATCATCGGCCCGCACCTCCCCTATAGGTCGTATAAGGCGCAACCTGGTCGTCCATCCGGAAGGAGCGGAGAAGCTTTAGCTCTTCTAGAAAGCTTTCCTTCTCCTCGCCCGTTACGAGACCGCTTCTATACCTGCTCCTTTCCAATTCTAGAAAGGCTTTATATTCCGCTTCCTGCTGTACACCCATGACGATCAGGGCTCCTTTCTATGCTTGTGCGGTTATGGCATAAAGCTCGTATCCACCATGTCGCCATAGGCGATATCGACCTTCAAATTGCCGATAAACTTCTGCATATCAACAGCGTTTTGGAATGCCGCCTCCGTAAGCAATCCATCCTGCGGATATACCTTGCTGTCGATCATGCGTTGTACAGCCTGCTCCACGACAGCGCCGTCCAGGTTCGGAAATTCCTTCTTGGCGATTTCTTTCGTTCCCGCTGCATCTGCATGAATGAAATCCAATGCCGTTTCAATCGATTTGACCATTCGTTTGACCAAATCCGGATTTTCCTCAATGACCTTCTTAGACGTATTAATCGTAGCGAACGCAAAGTCCGGATAATCCTTCGTAAAATCGTAGACGATCTCCAATCCTTGGGTAAGCCCTTGATCAAGCTGCGGCTCGTAGACGACCGCAATATCCGCTTTGCCGGCAAGCAGCGTGCCAAGCTCGGAGCCGTTCTGCACCTCGGTAATCGTGACATCGTTCTTCAAGTCGATCCCATTGTCGGCGAACAGCTTGCGAAGCAGGCTGTTCGAGCTTGTCGGCGCTATGCCTGTGACGATCGTTTTGCCAATAAAGTCCTTCGGTTCCTTAATGCTTGAACCCGCCTTGGCCACTGCCCATACCGGCGCGCTTCCCGATACAATGCTTAGCGACTGGGCATCTCCGCCCTTCGCTCTTGCGAAGGCAACATGCTCTGGGCCGTGGAACGAGAATGCCGATTCTCCGGACAGCACCGAAGCCAATGCAGCCGGACCGCTTCCCGCTGCCGTAATGGAGGACAACTCGATGCCGTTGTCAGCTAGGAAACCTTTTTCCTTCGCTACGTAGAGCGGCAGGTACAGCAAGTTATGATACACCTCGGACACCATAATCACGTCTTTGGCCGTTTCGGGTGGTGCCGTCGTCGTCCCAGTGCCAGCGTTAACGTTATCTGCTTTGCCGCCGCCGCAAGCCGACAGGAATAATGCGCTTATTAATGTAATGCCCATAAGTTTGAGTGCCGTTTTTTTCATCGTTGATCGTMTCCTTTTGTGAATAGGCTGATGTGAGCATAGACGGGATGATGCTTTCAGCAGTTAAACCGATGCTGATTTCTGAGTTTGCTGCTTATTATCGTTCCAAGGCAACAGCCGCTTCTCAAGAACGCTCACGCAGGTATAGAGGAATGTCGCGACAAGCATCAGAGTGAACACGCCAACCCATACGGCCGGCAGATTGAACAGATTGCCCTCGACGAAGATCATATGCCCAAGCCCTTTGTCCGAAGAAATGAACTCGCCGCCAACGACGGATACGAGAGCCAGTCCGATGTTGATGCGAAATGCCGATATAATCCAAGGCAACGAGGAGGGCATAATAATTTTCCGGAATATTTGCAGTTTGCTCGCTCCGAACGACTTCATCAGATTAACTTGCGAGTCATCGATTTGATGTGTAGCTTGGTAAGCCGACAACAGCGCTACGATGAAGGTCGCTACCGAAGCAAGCACGATTTTCGAAAATATACCCGAGCCAAACCAAATAATAATCATCGGCGCCAACGCAATCTTCGGAACGCCGTTCAAGGCTACGACGAATGGATCGATGACCCGCGATACCGTCTTAGAGAACCAAAGCAGCAAGCCCGCGAGCGAGCCGGCGATGCTCCCGATGATGAAGCCGATAACCGTCGCTTTCACCGTAGCGTAGGCATCCGTCAATAACTGTCCGGACTGCAGCATCGCACCAGCCGACTTGGCGATTGCGCTAGGCGAGCCCAGCAGAAACGCATTTACCGCTTCGAGCCTTACGAGCGTCTCCCATCCCGCTAATACGGCGCCGATAATGGCGAAGCGCCACAGCATCGTCGTGATCCATTGCTTCAATGAAGCGACCTTATGGGGCTTTAATCGGCGGCGCTTGGCTGCCGGCAGAGCTCCCGCCGCATTCAGATTCACTCTCTGAGATGCATTAGACATCAGCTTATCCTCCCCATCTGTATATCGAGCTCTGACCATATCTCTTCAAAGTATTGCTTGAATGCCGCGTCCGTCCGCGCTTTCATCGCCGATCCGTGGCTTGCCGCAAGCCCGACCTCGTACGTTTTCTTCACAAAAGTCGGCCGCTTGCTCATAACGAAGACCCGATCGGATACCGATATCGCTTCTTCGATATCATGCGTGATGAGAACGCCAGTCTTGCCCTCGTTTTTCAATATCGATAGAATCTCGTCTTCGAGCACAAGCCGAGTTTGATAGTCGAGCGCCGAGAACGGCTCATCGAGCAAAATAATGTCAGGTTGCGTTACAAGCGTACGAATCAGCGCCACCCGCTGCCTCATACCGCCGGACAGCGTCGACGGATAAGCTTTGGCGAAGGAATCAAGACCATAACGTTCAAGATAAGCCATTGCCGTGTCGTAACGTTCCTTCTTCGATAACCCTTTGACTTCCAATCCAAGCGTCACGTTGTCCAGTATCGTCCGCCAAGGAAGAAGCAGGTCGCGCTGCATCATATATCCGACATGGCCCGTCGAGCGTCCGATCTCCTCACCGCCGACTACGATCTTGCCTGAGCTGGGCTCGATCAAACCCGCTATAATATTGAATATCGTGCTTTTCCCGCAACCGCTCGGTCCGACGATACTGACGAACTCTTGTTTTCGAATATCCATCGTAATGCCGCTAAGAACAGGAATGGCATCTCCCTCCGCGTTCATGAACGACTTGGTTACCTGTTGCACGCTAATCGCCGACTGCCCCGCATCGCCCCTGCCATATGCCCTTAACGCTTCACTTCGGTCAATCGTCTCCGTTACTCCCATCATCTCAGCCCCTCTCCAATGCTGCATTCGCGTTTATGTTGTGTTAGGTTATCTGACATATCGAACATAAACCTATCTTATCGATTCGGCTCTCGAATGTCATTAGTTATAACAAACAGAAATCAAATGTTAATTTAGTTGTTTTAACTATATTTTTCGTTCTTTAATAACGGCTCGATCGCAAAAGCAACCTGAAACCGGAAGCTCACCTGCCAATCCTTAAGCGAACGGCCGATCAGTCTTTCCGCCTTCTCAATGCGATAGATGACCGTGTTGCGATGAACGAACAACGCCTTGGCCGTATCGTTGATTTGGCACTGATTCTCGTAAAATATTTTCAGCGTGCGCAGCATTTCGTTCTTCTCTTTGTCATCCTTGCGGATCAGGTCCTTAAACGCCTCCTCGTAAAACCGCTCCAGTTCGTCGTACGGCAGCAGCCGCAGCAGCCGCCCTATATCCATTGCATGATACGACTGCGCGAATCTTTTCCGGTTCATTTGCCTGCCTGAGCTAAGAGCCTTAATTGCCTCCTTGTAGGACAAGCCCAAATCGAGTACGTTTGTGAACGGATTACCGATTCCAAACGAGAAGCTAAGCTGGTCCGCATCCCACATGCGCTCCGCGGCCGCCTCCAGCCCTCTGGCAAACGCCGTCTCGTTCCAGTCAGGAACGGAATGCTGGACAACGATACCGAACAGGTCGTTTTTCGTGAACATAACGAATGGTATGCCAAGCTTAGCCAACTCACGCTTAATGGCTTCGTACTGGGCATCGCGTTCCACGCTGAGTCTCTCCTCCGAGGACCTGCTTGCGCTTGTTATCGACCACTCGGGCTGTTCGTCCAGCTTAGCTACTATCAGAAATGCCTTGCCGTCGGCCGTCAATCCGTATTTGCCGCCGCGATGCAGCACCTCTTGCTCCGTGCCGAGATGGCCTTCGATCAAATCCGAGAAAAATTCATTTTTGTAACGGCGAGAACGCTCCTTAACCGCGTGCTTCTTCGTCAGCTCCAGCCCGATGACATGAGCCGCTTGCTCGAACGCAAGCGCGGATAGGCCGGATATCGTATGGTCGTTATGGAAGGAGAGCAGATAGCCCTCATGCCGGTAAGTGTGAATGGGGAATAGCTCGGCGTGCCGGAAGCCTTCAGCCCGAATATGCGGAAAACATACGGATAGCGCCGACTCCGAGGCTGGAAAACTAGCGATCGCCGCCGCGGCTAGCTCAGGCAGCTCCTGAAGGGCCGGTTCATAGAGCCCGGATGACCTCGCGAGCGGCTGAAGCTTGACGTTCAGCAGCAGCACGGGCGAAGCCAATATATCGGCGAGCGCATCGACAATGCGCCCCAGTCCATCGCCCTGCATGATCATATCGGCGAACTGCTTATGGATGGTCAGAGCATAATGCAGCTCCTCGTTTTTGTTCTCAAGTATGATGCTGATCGATTGCTGAAATATTTCGCCGAGCGTCGATTCGATCAACGATAGCTCAATAATCGGAAAGTGAAGCCGATTCGCCTCGTCCAGCACCTCCTGCGGAATGCTCATGGAGAACCGTTTCGTCTTGATTGCAAGACCGGCGCAGCCCTTGCGGTGCATGCTTGTAATGAAATCGATGAGGGCGTCGGGTCTGTCCTTGAGCAGGTAACCGTTCGTTAAAAGCAAATCGCCCTTTTTCAAAAAGGTGACAATGTCGGGCGCGTCCATAATATTGATGGACTGCACGTCGTGAATCGTAAGTCCTTCATGCCCGGCAATGACGTCGGCGGCAATTAAAACGGGCGTTTTGAGCAGATCGGATAGTAACATCAAGATCAACACCTTTCACGTTATGTTATAAAAACTAACATTACCTTCCCAATGTTGTAAAGCGGCGTTTGTGTGAATGAACTAAAAAGCCCCTGCTCTTTTGATTAAATTAACCAAAAGAGTCAGGAGCATCTGGCAGCTCAGCCTATCGCTCAAACGTCGAATTATGACGTAAATTTAAGATTGACTATTGCTAATAATTGCTGTAGTTTCTATTTGTAGCAAATACATTAATTAGTTAATGAGTATATAAACATTATGGATTCAATTTCTAACTCCACGCATAATCAGCCTCTTTCTTCTTTGAGCATCATCACTTTTCAATTGAATGTAAGCGTTGTCAAACTACAAATAGGAGGTGATCGCAAGCGCCCGAGAAGTGACGTTATGACCAAAAAAATGGGTTAAAGGAGCGTATCGAAGATGTTCAAATCAAGAAAGAGGATTGTTACGTTGCTTCTGCTGTCTGCCATGCTTGTATTCTCATCCGTATTTCCGGTATATGCCGCGACATGGAATTTGACGGGGGATACGAATGTACACGACCCCGCCTATATCAAGGAAGGCAGCACGCATTGGGTATTCAGTACCGGCTCCGGACTTCAAGTACTCTATTCGACGAACGGTACGACATACAACCGCTCCCTGCCGATCTACACATCAAGACCTTCGTGGTGGAGCACCTACGTTCCGAACCATACAGGGCTTGATGTATGGGCGCCAGATATCTTCTACTATAACGGCAAGTACTACCTGTACTACTCCATCTCCACTTTCGGCTCCAAAGTTTCCGCGATCGGCCTAACGACAACAACCTCCATCTCCGGCGGTGTATGGACAGACCAAGGCGTCGTCATCAGCTCCAACAACTCCACTAACTACAACGCAATCGACCCTAACATCATGCAAGACGCAAGCGGCAACCTATGGATGGTGTTCGGCTCCTGGAGCAACGGCATCTACATTACGGCCATCAGCAAAACAACGATGAAGCCAACGGGCAACGCTTACCGTATCGCAACCAAATCCGGCGGTATCGAAGGCGCAAGCCTCGTCTACAACAGCAGTACCGGCTATTATTACTTATTCGTATCGATCGGCGTATGCTGCAACGGCACGAGCAGCACCTACAAGGTAGCCGTCGGACGCTCAACGAGCGTGCTTGGACCTTATTATGATAAGAACGGCGTCGATATGAAAAACGGCGGGGCAAGCGTCATCGACAGCGGCAACAGCGCTTGGGTCGGACCAGGCGGCCAAGACGTCAACGGCACGAACGTCATCGCCCGTCACGCGTACAGCGTAGCGGAGAATGGCGCTCCGAAGCTGCTCATCAGCGATCTGTACTGGGATTCCAGCGGCTGGCCTTACTACTAATACCGTGCTGCCGAGGTCCACTTCTCCCTAACGGACTCAGATGACCTTAACGGGATACAAATTGTCTGTTTTCGTTTGTTACGGACAGAAGTGACGCTTATATCGCCAATAATGGCTCTTTAAGCCTCTCTAGCTAAGGATAGGGCCACCTCAGTCCGTAAGCATCCCTTTTCTCTTATATTCAGCTTATTAAGGTTCCCAGTGTCCGTTACAATGAACAAATCTACTTCGCCGTAGAAAAAAAAGGACTTTTCCCGGGTCTCTGACCTCGGAAAAGTCTTTGCTATATCGTCCCGCGCGACCGTCCGGCCCGCCTCCGCCCGACAGCAAGTGCTAAACTTGGATATCTAGCTGGCTGCTTAACGAAATAGGGCCGCCTGCCCCGAATCGTTTAATGTCAACCTCATATACGTTGCCTTGTATAACAGCCGGAAGCTCCGCCCATATGCGGCTCTGCTTCATCTCCATGGCTTTTCGAACCCCGTCCCCCGCTTCGTACACGGTTAGGAAAATATGATCCCCTGCATATAACGGCAGCTCCGCAAGCGGAATGAAGCGGTACGAATCCCGATCAATCAGATGGCGCATGACAGCTTCAGGCGCTTTAAGCTCTAATGCGTTATACAGATTGTACCCGCCTCTGCCCCAGCGATTGCCATACACAACGATGCCTTCGGCCCATACCTCGATGACCGATACCGTCTCGCTCGGTCCAATGACGCCGGCTAATGTTTTTCTAAGCCGTAGCGCTTTCGATTCGTAACGCGAGACCCATTGGGCGGCTTCCTTGCGCTTATCCAGCAAGTCAGCCAGCTGGTGGAACTGTTCGATCGGCGTTCTCTCCCCATAAGGCATGACGATGACTGGAGCAATCTCCGAGAGCGTCTCTTTATCGCTGTCCTCGCAGCCAATAATGAGGTCCGGCCTCAGACTCAGCACACGCTCGACTGTCGTCGGCTGCTCAACGGACTCGATTCCCGTTACAAGCTGCTGCAGGAAAGAATGCACCATAATGTTGCTCGTCGCGCCAACCGGACGTATACCGAGCGCTAACAAATGGCCCAAATATTGCGTAGCGAACAGCTTATGCTCATTCCGTCTGCTTTGGGAGTAACGGCCTGGCGATATGCCGAACGATTGCTTGAATTTGCGGTTAAAATAAAACTCGTCCTGATAGCCGACCTCGCGGGCCACATCCTGCACGCGAGCCCCCGTATGAAGCAGAAGCTGCTGCGCTCGGCTCATTGGGCGGTGAAGCTTAACCTAATCGTTTAAGCTTAATAGGGCAAGCTGTTTCCTTCAAGATGCGCCTTGAGATTCATAAGCGACATCGTGTAGCCCTCCTGGGTCGGCATTGCCTGCTCCTCTGTCTCGTAGCCCGTCTCTGTTATCGTAACGGTTGTTCCGCCATTCTCCTCTTCAAGCAGGAAGGAAGTGATCATCGCGGGTCCTTCCGATTCGAACTCCCACCGGAGCGCGAACCTCTTCAGCGGCTCCGCGGCCACGATAACAGCCTTAAGCGTGACAACATCGGCTCCCGTATGATACTCATTCGGTGAATGGCGGAAGTAAACCGCTGCACCTTCCTGCAGATCCGGCACATCCCACGGCGAGCCGGGAGAATACCAATTCGTCAATTGCTCCCCTTCCGTCACGGCTCCCCACGCACGCTCCTTAGAAGCATCAACCCATATGCTGCACTCAACGGTAACCTCACTGATGTCGTTCGGATTATTTAGCTCGCTCATCATAAACCCTCCACATTTCGGTTATATTTATACTCGCTCATTCTAGCTTTGCGGTTAGGCAAGCGCTAGTCGCTTGCCCGTATGCAAGCCGCTCGCGGCGGCCTGCGATAATGAATGCGTGATACCCGAGCAATCGCCTGTCACATACAGATTGGCGATAAGGGATTCAAAGTCCTCCGTCGTGTCCAGCATAGGCGCGTAGAACTTGGCATCGACGCCATACACAATCGTATCCTCATCGACAGTTGTTCCGAGCAGCCGCTCCAGTGCTTCAATGAAAGCAAGCGATATCCGTATATAGCTATCCGGCAGCTCTTCAATGAGATTGCCCCAATCCGCCTTCAACGTCGGCTTGATGCGGTTGCTGGCACCGCTGGATTCCGACGTTCCCCGCCTTTGCTGCAAATCGCCCAACCGCTGAGCGACGATGCGGTCTCCCCCGCGATTGATCACGCCAATAATCTGACGCGCGAGGTTATCGGCTTCTTCAAGCGTAGAGAAGTAACTCGGCACGAACAAAGTAAAATTCAAATTCGCCGTCCCCTCGCCCTGCTCCCGATAATTTTGGCCGTCAGCCATGACGAGGCCGTCTTGGAATTTCCGTATGACTCTGCCGCTTGGATTCATGCAGTAGGTCGTAGCGGATAGCCCCTCMCACTCGTATCGCAGCTTCGTTTCGAACTGATCTTGAAGAATCGCGTCTAGCTGTCCTCCGGACATTTCGAATCTTAGGCCGATATCAAGCCTTGCAAGCTGCTGGGAGATGCCTAATGCTTTGCATTGACCGGACCACCATTCCGTTCCGCTTCTTCCCGTCGAAATAATGAGTTTCTTCGTGATTATTGGATCTCGGCCAGCAATCGTTAGCTCGAAGCCATCTGCATGCTGGCGAATCAGACTGACCTCCGTCTCAAAAAGGAAGGAGATGCAACGCTCCAAATCCTCGAACATCGCCTGCAGCACCTCATTGGAAAGCGCTGACCCTAGATGTCTCGTCTTCGTTGCAAGCACATCGAAGCCCGCTTCGCTTGCTCTCCTTGCGAGCGAAGGATTTACGGTGCTATACGTGGCCGCTTGTCCTGCTCCACAACTGCATAATATATCGTCAACCTCGTTCATAAGCTGCAAAGCATGGTCATACCCTACTTTCGCCTCGAGGTCTCCTCCAAAGTCGTTCGTGTAGTTGTACTTCCCTTCCGACTTGCCTAAGCCTCCGAAGCCGACGTACTTCGCGCAGGCGGTGCAGTTGCAAGCTTCACCCTTATCGAGCGGACAATTCCGTTCGTTGAGCCGTTTTCCTTTATCGATCATTAATACATGCTTGTTTGCTGCAGCGAGCGCATGAGCGGCGAATATTCCGCTAACCCCTGCGCCTATAATGACAACGTCGAACAACGATGTTCCTCCCCCGGTGCATGCCGTCCGCATTGTATTTCGGACGATTCCTTTGTTATATTTGGATTATACCGATATAATGCAAGTGGGGCTAGTCAAAGGCTGCCCTTATACTATAGAACGCGCAGGTGACTACAATGATTGAAGTAAAGACATCACAGCTCAGTAACGGAGAATTGAATAGAGGCGTATTCGCAACAGTCGATATCCCCCAGGGAGTCGTTTTTCATCAAGCACCCGCACTTCCTTATCCGAACGAGGAACATGTACACTTAGAGAAAACGATTTTCGCCGATTATGCATTCGAGTTCGGCGAGAACCACTCCGCCTTGCTTCTAGGCTATGGAATGTTATTCAATCACTCCTATACGCCTAACACGCACTACGACCTTAATTTCGATAATCTCACCGTAGATTTCTACGCCTTTACCGAAGTTAAAGCCGGAGATGAACTGCTGATCAACTACAATGGCGAAGTTGACAACGAAGATCCGCTTTGGTTCTATGAAGAGCAGGCGGCTAAAGAAGCAAAATCCGAATAAATGATAACAAGGAAGGCCGATCCGCATATGCTGCGGGTCGGCCTTCCTTTATAACGAATTAGTTGAACCGATAGGTCCAGAAGCGCTCCGTGCCGAACCGCTCCTCCAGCTCCTTATAGCTTAGCTTCTTGTCGCCAGTCCCTTCTGGCGGCGGAAACTGCGAGCGATGCGCGGAGATCGAGGCCAGCTTGGCTTTCAAGAAAGGTTTAACGTCTTCAAAGACATCGGGACTTCCAATCGCTTCTTGATGGTTCTTGGAAAAAGCGATGCCGTACACGACCGGCCGCTTCTCCTTGGGCATTGCCCCTATGATACGAACGACGGCTTCGCCGCAAGCATCATGATCAGGATGAACGCTATAGCCAGGGTAGAAGGTAATCACGAGTGACGGGTGCAGCTCCTCGATAATGGCGGCAATCGGCGCGTCCAGCTTTGCATGCGGCTCGAACTCGACCATCTTGTCGTGAAACCCTAGTAAGCGCACATCTTGAATGCCGATGACTCTGCACGATTCTTCAAGCTCCAGCTTGCGTACGGCCGGAAGCGTCACCCGATTGGCAAAGGGAGGTACGCCCATATTCCTCCCCATCTCGCCGAGCGTCAAGCACGCATACGTAACCTGCGCGCCTTCGTGAATATACTTAGCCAGCGTGCCCGACGTCGAGTAAGCCTCGTCGTCCGGATGCGGGAATACAATGAGAATGCGATCATGCTTCATTGTTCACTTCACCTCTCCCTTTAGAACGGCGTACGGCTGAGCTGCAACGCCACAACCAGCTTGCCTTGGCCGTCATGCCCTGCCATAATAAGCCGCTCCGTATCGCTTTCTTCATAATGAGTAAGCCCTTCGGAATAGATCCAACCGCCTTCTGTCTTCAATCCTACGCGATAAGGCCCGCTGCCGGCGATCGATCCGTGGGAATATCGGATAACCGCATTGCTGATGAAGTTGGCCGCCGGATGCCTAGAGCTATCGAAGTGACTCGCATAAGCGCCGGACGTCATCTCCAAGTGAAGATACAAATCTTGATCCTTAAGTTTATCGATTGCGCTTTGAACCGTCCCTGGATGGATTGGATTCATCGTCGCACCTCCATATCTCATACTTGAATGAGGCTTGCTATACAAATTATAGTTTAACACATTCTAGGCCGTTTCTTCTCCCCCTCCTACCAACAATAAAGCCGCTTCGCCTCATGCAGAGGGAAGCGGCTTCTCTTTCTTATACGCTGCCAAGCCAAATGATGCTGGCGGAAGCGCTTGTGATCAGTTGGTTAATCAAATTCGGATAAATAATAGTTGGACTAAGCTCAATTGCCGGCTGGATGGTACCCGTTGGGAACAAAGGCCGAACTTGCAGAACGTCGCCCGCGGCCAATCTTACGATGACGGAAGCTCCTATGCTTGTAATCTGTTGATCTTGGAAAGCAGCAAGGCCGGAGGTCGTAGAAGGAACTAAATTATTGTTCACGAACAAGCCGAAAGCACAGTGGGTCTGCCCCGGGATAGGCAGGAATGATACTTGCCAACTCAGTGAGTAATCCCCGGCAATAGGAACCGTAATCGAAGTCGCTGTCGCCGTTATGCCTCCCACGGCTATGGAGCCTGCCTGATCGAATTGATTGAATCTCACAAGATCACCTGGCACCAAATGCTGGGCACCCGTATCGAAAACACTCGCATAGACCGGTGAGAAGGTCCCCGCAGGTCCTTGAATCCCTTGAATCCCTTGTATGCCCTGTGGTCCTTGGGGTCCTGCTGGCCCTTGAGGTCCCGGAGGGCCTGGAGGCCCGTTCTCATTAATAATCGTGTTGATATTGTTGATTACGTTAATAATCGTATTCATTTGCACGGTCGTCATCGTAATATTTTCAACAGTCAAGAACAACTGATTAATAACGATTTGGACTTGAATGGATTTATCCAAAATCGACGTTTCGATCTCATCCAGCAATCGGATAATCTCTCTAACCAGCTTTAATAGCAGTGAAGTGTTGCATAGACGGTTGCGTTTCAACCAGTCTTCTATTCGTATCATTTGCACGCGCAATGTACGGTTGCTAGCTAGACTGCTCTCACTTAGCGCACTCGGGAGGATTCGTTCAATTGATCTCAATACGTCTATGAGTCTGTTCACTTCTTCGAAGGGCAATCTAGTAGAGCAATGATGTTTCTTCTTATGCTTACATCTCTTGCTTCGCTTCTTCAACCCCCTCAACTTGGCAATCGATTTAGTAACGGACACCTTTCCACCTCCTGTGTAATCTCTTATACACTATATGAAGGTAGAATAGATTCGTCGTCCGCCCTTGTCCCTGCCTTTCATAATTAGGCTGCTATAATTCCATGATATTGATAGCGTATTGATAGCAACCCCAGCTATTCATCGGATACGCCTAATGCTTTGTTCTTTTCTTTAAATCTCTCATTATGCGACGATACATATGCCATCCTTGGCGCTTCGGGATCCATATACCGCTTGGCGCTGTTAAGCGCTAACGCCGCATCGGTGAACGCTCCTGCAATGAGATTGAGCTTGCTTTCGTAATTGGCGAAGTCGCCCGCTCCGAAGATGCCCGGCAGGTTCGTCTCGAGCCTCGGACTGACGAATACGTTCCAATCGTCCATATGAAGCCCCCAATCCTTAATGCCGCTAAAATCAGACTTCAGCCCGTGGTTGACAATAACCTCGTCAACCTCCACCTGACGCGACTCCCCCGATTCGATATGAATGATCGTCACACGTTCAATCGTCTTTCCGTTACCGCTATATAGCTGGGTTACTTCATAAGGTGTGAGCACATCAACAGACGACTCCTTCATCCGAACGATGTTTTTCTCATGTCCGCCGAAGTGATCGCGCCTATGCACGACCGTCACCTGAGCAGCGATCGGCTCCAGTTCATTCGCCCAATCGACCGCGGAATTTCCTCCGCCTGAAATAAGCACGCGTTTCCCTCTGAAAGGCTCCAGCTCCTGCACCGTATAGTGAAGATTGGACACCTCATAGCGTTCAGCCCCTTCCAGCTCCAGCTTCGCCATCCGCAGAATGCCCCGACCGATAGCCAGAATGATCGTACGCGTCCAGTGCCTCTCACCCGTTGCTGCTTCCAAAATATACGTACCATCGTCTTGCTTCTCTAATCCAATAATATGCTGTCCGAATACGAGCGTAGGGTCAAATGTCTTCGCCTGCTGCGCCAATTGATCGATTAGCTTCTCGCATAGAATCGGAGTTACGCCGCCGACATCCCAAATCATTTTCTCGGGATAGATGAGCATACGCCCCCCGAGCTCTTCCTTTGCCTCGATCAGCTTCGTTTTCAAGTCTCTCATGCCGCTATAAAAAGCAGTATACATCCCCGCAGGGCCACCGCCGATAATCGTCACATCGTACAATTCAAGCTGCTCAGTCAATTGATGTCCTCCTCCAGCCGGCTCCAGAAACGTCCATGCTATGATAATCATTATCAACACAATTGTAGCTTTGGCTGCACTACAAAAACAATGGACAAAATCGACTGTTGCTTTGTACAAAATGAGGGGAGCGGAGCTATCAGTCGCAAGCGAAAGAGAAGTTACGCTAATGCTCGTAATATATCATCAATCTTTTTGCCATTGGAAATAATGCCATTGTTCATCCAGGTCAGAAAATCAACCTCGTAAACACGGTTGTTGCGTACGGCGGGCAGCTCGCGCCACTCTGGTTGCTCCAACAGTTCTCTCTCCGCGCCTTCTGCCTGGCTGTGCCACTTATCGAAAGTAATAAATAGATGGTCAGCGTTTAACGCGCCTAGGTCCTCTCTAGAGAGATTGAACATGCCCGGCGCATTCGCTTTAGAAGCTACGCCTACAGCGGAATGCGAACGCAAGCCAACATCGCCGTAGAGAACAGTAGAAACAAAGCCGTGTCCTTGTTCCGTATATTGAATAATGTGATCCGCCGAGATACGCAAGAAAGCGACCGTTTCTCCTTTCATGGCCTGACTAAGCGTATGGCTCGCGCTCCGGGCTTTGGAATCATAATTCGCGATTGCATCGTCAGCGAGGTCCGTCCGTCCGAAATAGTCGGCGACGGTACGCAGCACCTTCCGCCAATTGTCGCTTTGCTCGCGTAGGATGCACGTAGTGGATATACGGCGGCACTCCGAATATTGCTGTTGTTCATAGCGATCCATGAGCAGGATCAAGTCCGGCTTATAGCCGGAGAGAGCGTTGAAATCACCGCTATGCTCATCGAACGTCGGAATGTGGCTTAAGCCCAAGTAGTCCTGTTTCCCCCACTTCGCATGCCAATACTGGACGATAGGCTGCATATCAAGTGCCACTATGAAGTCCTCCAAATAAGGCGCGACTACTCTAAGCTGTCCCTTGCGGCTGCGTCGGTATTGTCCGGGCGATATGCCTACTGTCTGCTTGAAGCGGCGATTGAAATAATATTCATTGTTGAATCCCGCATTCAGCGCAATATCAAGCAGCTTGTCATCGGCGCTTGCCAGCCACTTCTTGGCTTGATTGATCCGTACTTCATTTAAGTATTGGAGCGGCACCTGACCCGTTGCCTCTTTGAACAGACGGGTATACTTCCAGCGATCAACACCGGCCAGAGCAGCGAGCTCCTCCACGGTCAGAAGCTCACGGTAATACTGATGAATATGCCGCAAGCTCAGCTCTACCCCATGCCGCTCGCCGTCCGTTCCCTTATCCTCATCAGCAGCAGGTCGATTTTGGCGGAATAGAAACAGCAGCAATTCTTGAAATCTCACAAACCGTTGGAACCGTTCGAGCTCGTCGCTTGCCCCTCGGAGCCCATATAGCTCGTCGAGCAGCTCCAGCGTCTTCGCGAACGGCGTGAAGGCTAGCTCTTGCTTCTCCGGCAACAGGCTGTACGCACCATCATGGCCGCTCGTTACGAAGCACACTCGATAATAACTGAAGCTCGAAGCCTCTTGATCAATAGATAGGGATTTCCCAGGCCTCCGCAAATAGCATTTACCTTGTCCCGTCCCGTTCATTATGAATATCAGTTCAAAGCATTCCTCATCGTTTCTATCGCTGTTTTCTAGTTCTCCTCGATCCGCTTGTTCACCCGCTGGGATCAAGTCGATTGATTGCAGCACATATTGGACTGAGGGAGCAGCTTCAGCTTGTTTGCCCTGTTGAATATCCATCGTCAATATCAACCGCCTTTTAATTGATATTCATTCTCAATGAATATAGTGTAAAACAAAACGAGCCGCTCATCAACTTTTGTTGAAAAGCGGCTCTTGCCCGAACTTTTAATTGCTGCTAGGACGCCAGCAATCGAAGCAAATCATCCATCTTCAAGCCGTTGGCTGTAATGGCTCCCGTCTGCCAATACGATCTCTCTACGGGATATACATGGCCGTTCTTAAACGCAGGAACGGTCTGCCATAACGGATCTGCCTTCATTTCCTCAAGCGCCTTCATGTTGCTCTCTTCCTCCCATGTGCCGTTGGACGGAAGCAAAATAATATKGTCCGCGTCAAGCTCCGGAATGACCTCCTTCGATAAGACGATATTGCTCTCCGTCATCGCCTCGGCGAACCCCGGCGCCTTTAGGCCAAGATCCTCATACAAGATTTGTCCAACAAACGTGTTGTGAATGCCGAAAATGTTAATCGATTTGTCAACGACGTTCATCCGCAGCACGACAATCTTCTCATCGCCGATCGCGGCGTTCAGCTTCGCCTTCACATCGACAATGCGTGCCTCATAGTCAGCGAGAACTTGCTCCGCCTTGTCGCTGAGACCAAGCAGATCGGCGATTAAAGTCAACGTTTTGCGTGAATCCGCAAGTACGTCGTCCGGCAAGCGGAACGTCGGCGCAACCTTCGAGTAAAGCTCGTATTGGGCCGCATCGACCTCGCCGGCACCGATAATCAAGTCCGGCTCAGCCACGAGCAAAGCTTCAATACTGCCGGTCACATCGAACAACGGCACTTCCAGCTTCAAATAATCCTGCTTGCCCCACATAGGGTTATAATATTGCACAATAGGCGTTACCCCAAGCGCAACCAAATAATCTTCGCGATAAAGAGCACTGACCCGCTTCGGATCTGTCGGTATCTCTACCTCTCCGAATCCGTCGGTTACGACGCGCGTTTCTTTCTCGGCTGGCACTTCACTTGGCGTTGCCGTTGCCTGTACTGGCTGTTCGGTAGTCGCATTGCCCGCCGCTTGCTCGCCTGCCGCGCCGCAACCTGTCACCGTAATCATTGCCGCCGCAATGAGCGATATCCATCCTGTCTTCATAAACCGCCGTCTTGCCATGACTAAATCCACTCCCATAAGCTTTATGTTTTGCAGCAAAATAATTCATTCATTTATAATGATAATCATTATCATTTTGCTTGAATAGATTGTACCTCATTTCGGATTGCATGCTCAATACACATTCTCTACGACCGGTTTTATACAAACTCGCCACTTTCTTATCGACAAAAGCAATCTAATCAAAAAAAAGAAACCCTTTAAGAGGCTCCTCTTTCCTATCACCGTTATGAGGTGTGTTGAATCAGCTCGGGAAGCATTCTGAGAAGCCGTTCGATCGTATAGGCATCCCCGCAGTTCCATTCGTTCTCGTCCACCAGGTAGACATGCCCGTTCCGCACCGCGGGAAGGCTTTGCCACAGCGGGCTTGCAATCGTCTGCTCCATCGCCTTTCTCGAGACGGGGCTGCCCGGAAGCAGCATGAATATACGATCGCCCGCGTATTCCTGAAGGCAGTCCTCCGTAATTTCTTTGTACGCCCTGTCCGCTTGAAGCACATCCTGTACCTTCCGTACGGGGGAAAAGCCATCCGGATGATACAGCACCGACGTTAATCCGATATTGCCCATTACGAATAACCGTCTGCCCCGATGATGCACGAATACGGTTGCCGTCTCTCCGGGACGGATATAAGGCTGCAGTTGCTGCCACATCCGCTGCGCATTACCCGCATGATGGCTGAGCCACTGCTGCGCCTCCCGCTCCTTGCCGAACCACTCTCCAAGCGTCAACAGCCTCTCCTCGAGCGGGCCATAGGAGTTGTAGGTAAGCGTCGGAGCTATCCGAGAGATTTGCTCATATTCCCTCTCGTCTTCCTTATCGAATATAATAAGATCCGGTTTCAGCGACGATACCTTCTCCGCATTGAAAGGACGCCCCTGCTTCCATAGGTCGCCTCCAATGGGCTGAATGCCAAGCGACAACAGATCTCCGATCGTCTCCCCGTAAAAAATAATACGCCTCGGCTGATCTGGTATCGTCACCTCATGTCCAGCCCAATCTCTCACCCGAACTCTTCGCCTCATCGCTAATGCATACTGTCTAGGCGACATGCCTGTCGTCTGGCGGAAGCGGCGATTGAAATAATATTCGTCCGCAAAACCTACCCGCTCCGCAATATCGCGCAGCGATTCGTCGGATTGGAGCAGCCATTCCTTGGCCCGCTTAATCCGCAGCTCCGTCAAGTAGTCCAGCGGCTTCTTGCCCGTTAATTCCTTGAAGACAGCCGAATACTGGCCGCTCGGAAGCGAAGCTTTCACCGAAAGCCACTTCACCGTTATTTTGTCCGTATAATGGTCCTGCATATATTGAATTGTTCTTTCTACAGCTTGCGTGGAGCTGGTCTTGCTGTCCGTCACGAGATTATGCTCCAATAAGAAACCTATCAACTTCAGAAACCGCATATTATTTTCGAAGCTCGGCATTCCATCCTGATCGCTTCTGCCGCTATATAGCTGCTGCGCCATTTCTATCAACTGTGACGAAGGATAGACGCGCAGCTCGCTCCTGCCTGGAAACAAAGCCTCTTTATATGCTGCTGGGGTCGCCCATGAATCGATGAATGTAACCGCGAATTGTATGCGATAATACTCGAGTGCCAAGCCGTCTTTTCTTTCCAACTGGAAAGAAGATCCGGGAATGAAGAGAAACGCGCTTTGGCCGGCAAACAACGACCTCTTGCTGTCGCTGTACAATTGCCCTTTGCCGCTCTTGTTAATTAGAAGGGTATAGGTCTCCGTCGTTTCCTCCGGCAGTACCGTACCCGGACGACAACTTAGCAGGTTGGCATCAAGTAGATGAAAGGACAGTGACCGCAGAGGCACTGCTGGTGTTGCTGGCGCTGATGGGTAGTGCATGTCGGAACCTCCTTTTATTAACTGAGAATTATTATCATTTACATGATTATAGCCGATAAAAAGAAGCTTTTCAACCGATGCCGGTCAAAAAGCTTCTATTGTTTACCCTATGCTCTCGTGCATGGCTTATTTGCTTGCCATAGCCTTAGGCAGTTCTTGAATGAGCCATTCTCTGGATAGAGCGTCGCTACCTGCTTTGAGAATATCGAAGTTGTAGACGTAACCGTTCTTCACGCCCGGAAGCTTCTTCCACAGTTCGCTATTCATAAGATCATTCGTATCCGACTGCGCCTCTGGATCAACCGGGTTCAAGATGAAGATCCGGTCTCCCGCATATTCGGACATGACTTCAGCCGAAATTTCCAAGAAGCCCGTCTGCTGATCGATCAGCTCTTGCACCTTGTCTAGCGGCTTGAAGCCGCCTTCTCCATATAGGAATTGCGGGAGTCCCGCGCCTGCCATAATGAACAAGCGATTGCCCGGATACATCGTGAATACCGATGCCGTTTCGTTCTCCTTAAGCCCGCTCTCTGCGCGCAGCTTCGCCCACATATCGGCTGTCTCCGCTTTGTTCTTCGCAAGCCATGCTTCTGCTTCTGCCTTCTTGCCAAGCATATCACCAAGGATCGGCATTCTCACCTCAATCGGATCGAAGGAGTTGAACGTGACCGTTGGCGCAATCTTCGAAATTTCTTCATACTGCTTCGCGTCGTCGTTCGAGAAGATAATCAGATCCGGTTGAAGCGCCAACCCCTTCTCCAAGTTAAACGGGAAACCTACATCTTCTACGGATGCGATTTTATCGTCAAACGATGTCCCTTCATTCTTGAGGACGCCGACCGGTGTTACGCCAAGCGCCAGTACGTCGCCTGTTACTTCCCCGTGATAAATAACGCGCTGCGGATTAACCGGAATTTCTACCTCGTGCCCCGACCAGTCGGTGAATGCGCGTGTCGTCGCTTCCGTCTGCTCCGGCGCCGCCGTAGCAGGTGTCTCGGATGCTTGGCCGCCGTTTGCCGGCGCTTTATTATCCGAATTGTTAGCGTTGTTGCCGCATGCCAACAATAGTGCCCCCATCAAAACAATTACCGCTAATAGCAGACTTGCTTTTTTTGCCTGTACCATTTTTGATACTCCTCCTTGTTCTTTCCCCTTTACTTTGATAATGCTTATCATTATCATTGAAAATAGTAACTAATTATGTTCCTATACTCAATGGACAAAACAAATGTGTCACTCTATTTTTGTACAAAAATCATCCAATGAACTTTAATCCGAATTTGAGAAATGAGCGTGATCTCTATGACCGCTGCTGCTAATAAAGGGAGAACTACAGCCTCCCATACTTTCTATATGCCTGTTAATCTATTCGAAATAGACGATCTCGTCGTCCCTTACGTATCGCCGAACGCTATCATTCTCATCGTATGGGGCGGCGAGGGCGCCCTTCTCGTCGATGGGCATGAGCATGATCTTTCCCGCGGCACCGTATTTCTATCCGATGTTCTAACACAGATGGAGCTGCGGGTAGAGTCTCGCTCCCCTCTCCGCGGTATCGGGATCGAGTACCGTTGCTTGACTCCAGAAGGTTCCAGCCCCGAAGGCTTGCATCATCCGATTCCTTTGCAGCGTGTTCCTGCCGGGCTATTAAGGCCCGCCGGGGAGTTTAAGCATATTTGGATGGAACCGCAGCTTAGCTCCCCGTTCCAAGCGCAGCAGCTGTTTGCGCAATTGCTGCAAGGGCTAAGTGAGGAGCTTGCAGCAAGACAGCAGCCTTCCCATTCTTGGTTCGATCAATCTCTTCATTATATGGACGCCCATTATAATGAAGAGCTTACACGGGAGCAGATGGCTGAGCAGGCTGGCGTCAGTCCCGAGCACTTCTCGCGCACGTTCAGGAAGCACACAGGCCGAACCTTCAATGCCCATCTTACTTTGCTGCGAATTCGCAGCGCTCAACAACTACTCTTGATCGGCACGCCGAATTTGAATACGCTGGCTCTACAGGTCGGCTATAAGGAAGGGTTGTATTTGAGTCGCAAATTCAAGCAGTCGGTCGGACTGTCTCCAACGGCCTATCGACACTCGCGCAAAAATATCGTCACGCTGGATTCCAACCATACGGCCAGTCTGATCGCTTTGGACATTACCCCCGAGCTTGGCGTCTATACATCCTGGCTGGAGCAACTCCACAGCAAGAAAAAAATGAAAAGCCGACAAAAATTCAACCCGTACATCCATACCCCCGCCACCTATTATGAGGCGCTAGCCTCCGTACGGCCCGATCTGATTATCAGTTATAGCAATGCCGAGGTAAATAAATCATTGCTTCCGCTCGCACCGGTCATGGAGCTTCCTCTCATGACGATGAGTTGGCGAGATCAGTTCCTTCTCATCGCCGATATCGTGAATAAACGGCTAAAAGCCGAGGACTGGCTGGCTAAACATGATCAAATGATGGACGTGGTCAATCATCGGTTGGACCGCGATTTGGGAGCCAGAGGCACCGCCATCGTATGGGAGATCGGCTCGCATGCAGCTTACTGCTTCAGCAGCAGCTTCGGCAGAGGCTGCCAAATCTTATACGATGATCTCGGCTTTCAGCCTCCTGGCAAGCTATTGGAGCAAGGAATTGCCGCCAAAGGCTATATAGAGGCTGATATCGAAGCTATAGCTTCCTACCCTGCCGATTATATCATCTTTACCTCGATGCCTTCTTGTCCGGATAGCCGGCTTCGTTTTGACCGACTGCTCCGTTCTCCCAAATGGCGAAGCTTAGATGCGGTTAAGCATAACAGAGTCTACTATTTGAATGAGCCTGAACTCTTTTATGGATACGACCCTCTCTCCACGCAAGCACAGCTTCAGGAGCTCTTGCATGCCTTAACGCCACATGAGATAAACCTCTATCGAGGTCTTTCGAAGATGAGCGACCGCGTTTAAAGGTTGGTTTATTCGCCATAGGAAATTCCGACTCGCTTTAACGCTTTAGCGAACTTAAACTTTTCTATGTGGTCACAAATATRCATGAACGGACATCATTTGAAGCCATAGTCATATTGTCGTTTACGCTGTAGAGTGTAACTGATAATGATTATCGTTATACACAAGGAGGATATCACATTGTTTTCTGCTCATAACCCGCTCAACAGCAAGCGCCACCTGATCTTTACTTTTTCCCTGCTAGTCATAATGATGCTTGTCGTCTCCGCTTGCGGAGCAAGCAACAACAATAAGGCTGCTGACACTGCAACTAACGCTCCGGCTGCTCAAACAGATGCGCCAAAAGATGCTGCACCCGAAGAACCAACCGTCAAAACCGTCAAGACGGCAAATGGCGATATCGAAATACCGACCCACCCCAAACGGATTGTGGCCGAGGAATATTTGGGCAGCTTGATTGCCTTGGAAGTCATTCCAGTGGGCGCTCCGGGACTTACATTGGAAAACTACTATTTTAAAGACTCGCTGACTGGCGTTACCGATACGGGAGCTTATGGCCAACAAAACGCGGAAAAGATTATTACTCTCGATCCCGATCTCATTATTACCGGCAATCCCGATAGCTACGCGGCGCTAAGCAAAATCGCACCAACTGTCGTTATTCCTTACGGCGATCTCAAAAACGTGCATGAAGAGCTGACCTATTTGGGTGAATTGCTGGGTGTGGAAGATAAAGCAAAAGCTTGGCTCGAGAAGTATGACGGGCGGATAGCCGCAGCCAAAGCCAAAGTCGATGCCGCTATTCCAGCTGAAGCTTCCTTCGCCATCATGGAGGACGGCGGCAAGTCGACGTGGGTATACGGAGACAACTTCGGGCGCGGCGGCCAACCGGTATATCAGGCTCTAGGACGCAAACCGCCTGCCGCAGTCGCGGACGAAATCATGGAGAAGCAGTGGGCGGAAATATCAACCGAGCTGCTCGACCAGTACGCTGGAGACTATGTCATTATGACCTCCAATACGCGTACGCTTGAGGACTTCCAAGCTGACCCGATCTGGAGCAAGCTTCCTGCCATAAAGAACGGACATTTCTACGTTTGGCCTGAAGCGCGTTCGTGGTATTATGACCCGCTTGCTGTCGTTGCTCAAACGGAAGAGCTTGCTGAATGGCTGGTTAGTCAAGGGAAATAACATATTAAACGAAGAAGGAAGGCCTGTTTAGGCCTTCCTTCTTCGTTTGTATCTCGCCACTCTCTGGATACATTAGAATGGTTCATTACGGACTCCGGTGACCCTAACTGCTGCATCATTAGCTACATACAACCGTTGCGGACTCCGTTGCACCTAACGAACCGAAAATAGCCTCTTGAACGATCAACATCGGCAGTTAGCGTCATCTGTGTCCGTAAGCAGCCAATTTTGTCTAGAAAGTTACCTTTAGAGTCGCCTGTGTCCGTTAACGTGTAGAAAGCTGCCTAACTTCCCAGCAGCTCTCCGACGAGCTGTCGGATCAACTGACCAAACTCATCTTCTTGTTTACCATCAGTAATAAGAATACATCGCTTGGAATCTTGCAACCTCATCCTGCAATCCCAGATCTACCATTGCGTCCGTCAAGGTTTCCATAAATCCATCGTCATAGTCGATTGGACCCAAGTTAACATCCCGGATCAAAGCTAGTTTTTGCGAATACGTTGCGTGCTCCAGCAGCCTTGTCAGCTCACTCGCCATCATCTCTTCATCGACCGCCAAAGGAGGAAGAAGCTTTCCTGCATCGGAAGGAACAACATTCGTCACACCAAGCTTGTCCATCGTCGGAACGACTATCGACTTCTCCCTTTCTAACGCAACGTTCTCGGAGTAGCGATACACGTCTTCGATGATCGGCGGTTTGAGCGTTTCCTCAAGCTTTTGAACAACGGCTTGCTTCTCCAACCGGTCCTCCTCCATCTCCTCGATACCGTACTCGAGCTCTAACTCTTCCCACATTTCGCGTTCGCTTTGCAGATAAGCCTGTTCATCCTCATACCCCATGAAGAGCAGGGAGGGGTCTTTCATCACAATTCGCATAAACTCACGAATGTTATTGGCAACAACTACCGCAGGCTGATCGAAATTCATTGGCGACACCATCACAATCGGCGCCTCTTCCAGATTCACAGCCGACCCGAAGTCGGTCAAAAATCCAAAATGCTCCCCGTCGCCCCCTGTCCAGCCGAACGTAACCACATCGACAGGCGAATTAAAATATCCGCTATGTCCAAGCGAAGGATAAAAACCTACCACATTCCAAAGCTCATAGCCTTCTTTGGCCAGCTCCGCTTCCACGTCTATCAATGCCTTCAGCGTCGGAGGAACCTCATACTTTCCGAAGTTCACCGCCATGCTTTCCTCCTCGGTAAGTTCGGGCCTCTCCTGCTCCTCCTCCACCCCAGGTATGCCCTCGGCCGGATTTCCTGAATTGATAGTAAGACGATTCGCAGCTTGATCGAAATCAATAACCGCATTCGACATTTGGATAAAAAGACTGGACTCCAGATAGGTCGATCCCTTGATGATTCTCATGTACTCGTCGTCATTCTCTATGTCCCCTACAAATAAAGCAGTATGGAAACCAATAAGATCAGCGGATTGGTACGATAAAGAAATCGTCTTATCCTCCCACTCAACACCCCATCCCATCTGTTCAAAAACAGCTCTCAACGGAATAAACAGTTTTTCCCCTTCCACAAAAGCTTCTTTCTTCACCTGCAGCGGATTACCGTYGATGAATATCGCAATCGCCTTCGATGAGTTTCCCTGACCATACGCAGGTTGGAGTGCTGTGAACGTAAGCAGTAAAACAAATAACAACGTCAATTTCATTGATTTCATAACATAGTTTGAATACAAATCTTCATCCTCCTAAGTCTCATTACTTAATAAACGTATTCTGCACGCGCTCGGATTTAAGGAAGTAGGGAATCCAGATCGCGCAAGTTATTGCTGAACGAACAATATCGGTAAACGAGCTGCCCGTCTCCATTTCTCTAGCAAGCGGAATTTGATAAACAAGGATCGTATCTATAATACCGACCGCAAGGCTGGCACTGTAGAAAATAATCATAAGCTTCGGCAGTATGGATTTACGGGTATAGAACATCACCAGTACGAAAATACAGAACAACAAGAACGCAATATTGTATGCGCCTTCGAACACGATAATCGGCCCCCAAAGAGCGTGATAGAGCTCAGAGTCCTTCGAGGTCAACACTCCCCAGGTATCTGGTTCAAACGCCGGCAAGTTGACGCGAAAAATTTGAACAAGCAGCGTAATCATAGTTAATTACAGTCCGATTTGCACCAAAACAAGCCACCCAGCTAAACCTTTAACGCCTAACGGTAAAAGCTTTGGTTCGCTAGATTGCCTTCCTACATCCCGATTCTCCAAATCATTCATCCCTCAACATCCCCCAGTACATTCATTTATCCTGTTAACCATTATTCGCGCTAAATATGTAATTTCCTTTCATTTCCTTTACTAACAATAAAAAAAAGCCCAAGTTACGGACACGAAGGATGCTTAAACACAAAATATTCATCATTTCACGAAGTTGCGGACCGAGGGAAGCTTAACAACTCCTTTTTCAGACAAACCAATACTGTATGCTGCCGTTAGAGCCCAGTGTGTCCGTAAGAATGGAGAACGGCGAAAAAATGTACTATTAAGGTCACTGCTGTCCGCAAAAAAATAACCCGGCCGCCCTCCCTATCGGAAGACAACCAGGTTATCCATATCCTTGTTTTTCACTTACCCCTTAACCGAACCTGCAGCCATACCTTCAACGATGCGGTCGCTAAGGAACAGGAATGCGATCAGAATCGGCAAAATACTAATCATCAGAGTAGCGCCAATCGCGCCCCAATCGGTCGTGTATTGGCCGATAAAGTTTTGTACGCCGACTGTAAGCGTCTTGTAGGAATCCGAGCTAATGAACGTATTGACGAAAATAAACTCGTTCCAGTTATAAATCATGTTAATAATTGAAGTGGTTGCAATAACGGAGCCTGTCATCGGCAATACGATCCGGAAGAACATCCGGTTGACCGAACATCCGTCAATGACCGCCGCCTCTTCAACCTCACGCGGCAATGCATAATAGAACCCGAGCAAGATCATGATCGTAATCGGCATATTGAATGCGACATACGTCAGAATGAGCGACAGCGGATGGTCGATCAGGCCCGCCTTATTGAACATGCTGAATAGCGGGATAAGCGTCGAATGGACAGGGATCATCATCGCAACCATGAATAGGCCGAGGACAAGCGAGCTGCCCTTCCACTTCATTCTTGTTATGGCATAAGTCACGAGACTGCCAAGCACGACAGTAAGCGCAGTTGCCACAACCGTAATCCAAACGCTATTCAAGAAATAAGTATCGATATTGCCCGCGCTCCATACCTTACTGTAGTTTTCCCAGCGCGGGTTCGTAGGCAGCGACAGCGGAGGAAGATTGAACACTTCCTGATTGCTCTTAAGAGAGAAAAACAGCAGCCATACTAGCGGAAACAGCTGCAATGCGGCAACGACAATCAACACCATATATAACAGCGCGTATCCGAGCTTAAGCGCGAAGCTTGAACCCTTTTCCTTCGATACGCCGCCAAGTTGTCCAGCGGTTGTGCTCGTCATGAGGCTTCCTCCTTACTTATGAATATTGAATCGTATCTTTCGTAACGGTCAGCTTGCGGATGATCCATGTAGCGATTAGGCAAATAACGAGCAGGAAGAATCCTACTGCACTTCCGTAGCCAAAGTCATAAGCACGGAATGCTTCGTGATACATGTAAGAGGCCATGACTTCGCTTGAACCGTTCGGTCCGCCGTCCGTCATGACGTAGATCAGATCGAAATACTTCAGCGAGCCGACTACGGATAACACGATCGTCACTTTAATAACTTCCATGGCGAGCGGAAGCTTGATTTTGTAAGCAATTTGGAACGCATTCGCGCCATCGATCTTCGCCGCTTCTTCCAGCGATGTCGGGATGTTCTTAAGCGCTGCATAATAGATCAGAATATAGAAGCCCGCATATTGCCATAGAATCGGGATGAACAGAGCGAACAATACAAGCGATGGCTCTGCCAGCCATGCGGGAGGATTAGCGACCCCAATAGATTCTAGAAAGCTGTTCATAATACCGTTGGTTGGGTGATAAATTTTGAGCCAAAGTTGCGCGATCGCAACCGAAGACAAAAGCATCGGAATCAAATAAATTTTGCGGAACAGGTTCGCCCCTTTGAGGCGTGCGGATAATACCATAGCAACAACTAAGTAGAGAATAAGGCTGAGACCCGAAAACACGGCTAACAGCAGGGAATGCCCTGCACTGCTCCAAAACTTGTTATCTTGAATGAGGGCGCTGTAATTGTCCAGCCCAATAAACTTCATAGCTCCGATCCCGTTCCACTCGTTAAGGCCGTAATAACCTGTCAGTACGATTGGAATGTATACAATAGCCAAAATTAATATTAGGGAAGGCAGAACGTACAGTGCGATCATCTTTTTATTCGACATTACCTTATCCAAATCGGCCGACTCCTCTCTCTTGGGTCATAACGCAAGAGGCCGCTTATCCGACTGCAGCAGCCGGATAAGCTAAGCTCCCTCAAGTTTCCTTGCTGTCTGTGCGACCGCTTATTTCTTTACGGCAGCGTCATGCTCTTGCGCGAACTTCTCAGGCGTTACAGCTTTGCCGAACAACGATTGAATCATGTTCAGATGAGTTTCAGCTGCGTTAGCCGGCATTTGAACGTCTGCGAACAAAGTAATGCTGCTTGCTTGATTCATTTCGTTGAACAAGTCGATGTAAAGCTGCGGAAGCTCAAGCGCTGATGTGTCTACTTTCGTAGCCGGGATAACGCCTGCACCGGTTACGGATTGCTCGCCCCACTTCGTTACGAAGTATTCAACGAAAGCTTTGGACTCTTCTTTCACTTTGGAGTTTTCAGCAACGAACAAGCCTACGCCCGGTCCGCCTACCCAGCTGTTGATGTCGCCTTTGCCGCCTTCTACAGTAGGGAACTTGAAGAATCCAACCTTGTCGCGGAACTCTTGGGGAATGTCGGCGTTTGTCGTCCAGTTAGGAAGCTCCCATGTGCCCATCAGATACATAGCCGCTTTCTCGTTCGTGAACTCGGATTTTGCCTCTTCGTTCGATAGGCCATTGAAGCCTTTCACGAATGCATTACCGTCAACGAGCGATTGAACCTCGGTTGCAGCTTTCATCAGATTTTCGTCTGTGAACGATGTCTCGCCTTTGATTGCCTTGGACAATGTTTCTTGACCTGCGAAGCGGTCAGCCATGTACATGTACCACAGCGATCCTGTCCAACGATCTTTGTTGCCTAGAGCGATCGGCGCTACGCCGTTGTCGCTAAGCGTCTTTACAACTTGCTTGAATTGATCATACGTTTGCGGAACTTCAAGCTTGTATTTCTCGAAGATCGCTTTGTTGTAGTAGATTGGAGCAATATTGAA
The DNA here is from genome assembly GCF_052115185.1 of Paenibacillus sp. 2TAB19. NCBI lineage: Bacteria > Bacillati > Bacillota > Bacilli > Caryophanales > Paenibacillaceae > Paenibacillus > Paenibacillus sp. 2TAB19. The sequence goes on from NZ_JBFRGE010000015.1 coordinate 70,997, forward strand.
CTCTAGCGGAAGCGCATACGTTTTGCCGTCAATAGCATAAGCTTCTGTCGTTCCTGCTACGAATTTACCGTTCAGCTCGCCGCCCAGCACATCGTCAACCGGAGTGAACAGGTTACCTTCAACATAAGGCTGAAGGAAGCCGGCTGCCCATGTTACGCCTACGTCAGGAAGCTGGTTGGAAGCTGAAAGCACTTTCAATTTGTTTTTATATTGCTCGTTATCCAATACCTCTTGCTTGATGGTTACGTTCTTGTGCTCAGCTTGATAGTCCTTGATAATTTGGTTAACGATTTTATTTTGACCGGCAGATACACCCTCTGGCCATAAATGCATGAAGTTGATTGTTACTTTCTTGGAATCGCTTTCAGTAGAGCCCCCATTAGTCGAGCCTTCGTTGTTAGCGCCATTATTACCATTGTTGCCGCAGCCTGCAGCTACCATTGCCAGGCAAAGCGTCGTCATGAGCGTGATAGACCATTTCTTTTTGAACACGTTTACAACCCCTTTTCTATTGGTGTTTGGTTGGTTCGTATTGCTTCAAAATAATTGTAGCAACGCGGCTGCAACGTGGTAAGGCTATGTGAATTGGGAAAAGTTCTACTTTTATTGGATTGTCTCTTCCGAATGCGCGACGCTCTTACGATATTGTCCCGGGCTCATCCCTTCGATTGAGCGGAACACCTTCACAAAATACTTGGCCGTCTGGTAGCCGACCTGATCGGAAATTTCGGCAATCGTCTGCCTCGTTCCAGACAGAAGCTCCTTCGCCCGCTGCACCCTTTTGCGCGTCAAATATTCGCTGAACGTAAGTCCCGTCTGCTCCTTGAACAGCACGCTGAAGTAGCTGGCGTTCATATGGAGATGGTCCGCAATATCGCGCATGGAGATCGGCTCATGAAGATGATTGTCAAGGAACTGTATAGCCTCTTGCACCTGCGAGCCGTATTGCTTGCCTTGACGGACCGTCTCCATCAGCTTCGGATCCACGAGCCGCTCCATTCGTTCGACCCGATGTATGTCTTCTTCCCGCTTCAGCGCCAGCTCTACCGCTTGAACAAGCTTAGTTTTGTCCAGTGGTTTCAACAAATATTCCACTACACCAAATTGCAGCGCTTTCTGCGCATAATCGAACTCTGGATGACCGGATATAATAATAACGACAGGCGGGCGCTCCATTCCCTTCACTCTCTCCACGAGATCAAGACCGCCAATCTCGGGCATGCGAATATCCGTTATGAGCAGATTCGCTTCATTTTCCCCTAGCCACTCCAACGCCTCAACACCACTTGCCGCCGTTACGATTTTGTATCGGCCTGCCGCCCAAGCTTCCAGCGACTTGCGAATACCTTCTCTCGTTCTCGGTTCGTCATCTACGACTAATATCGTTTTCATATTAGCTCTCACTCCCATATTCATTCGGTATATCAAAAGCAATCGTCGTCCCGCGGCCTTTCTCGCTGCGAATGACGAGTCCCTCCGTATCCGATTCATAATAAAGCCTTAATCTTCGGTCCACGTTGGCAATTCCGACTCCATTCCCCTTGGCGGAGCGGTTGATGCCGCTTTGCATGGACGCGTACAACTGCTGAACCTTGTCCGTATCCATACCCGGACCGTTATCGGTCACTTCGATTCGCGTGTAGCCCGTGCGAACGGATGGCATCACTTGAATCTCGACGGTTCCAGGTCCAATTCGCTGCTCAACTCCGTGCAAAATCGCATTTTCCACTAACGGTTGGACAAGAAGCTTCGGAATTGGCGTCCTGCGACAAGCATCGCTTGCAACGATCTGCCAGGACAATCGATCGATAAGCCGCATGTCCATGATTTTGAGATAACGTTCCGCATGATCCAGTTCATCGCTTATCGTTACCCATTCATCGTCGTCTGGACGGGCGATTACATACCGGAAAAGTCCCGACATCGCCACGACAACCTGCGACAGCTCCTCTTCCCCTTTCTCATCAAGCGCCCAATAGAACGCTTCCAACGTGTTGAACAAAAAGTGGGGATTGATCTGCGCCTGCAGCGCCTTAAGCTCCGTTCGGCTTTGAATGATTTCTTTCTGATAGACGACCTCTATCAACTCATTCAGCGAAACAACCATCTGGTTGTACGTATTGTTAAGCTCGTTAATCTCCATAGAGGATGTCGATACGTCGATCGGCTTCAGCGTCCCAAGCTTCGCAATGCGCATCGCTTTGATGAGATTTAGGATAGGCCGGGTAATCATCGTCGATAAGATAAAGGTGAAAATAAGGAACAGCAGTCCGCCCACCATAACGGATACGATAATGGCAGTACGCAAGATCGATATGCCTTCCGTTGCATACTTTACGGGCGTTAAGATAATGATCCGCCAGTTCGTTTCTTCCGACTTCTTCTGCACCGCGATGTATTCCTCTTCATCGATCTGCACCGTTTCTTCACCTTGCTCGATCATCGAGCCGATATCGAGCTTCTTCGAGAAATCGGATGCGATGACTTGACCAGAAGCATCCACAAGTCCCATCGATTCGCGGGCATCGTCATCCCCCTCCTGCTCCGAGTCCGTCAGCTCGAAGTAGCTTTTGTCCATATGGACCATCAAATACCCGGCATGGGAGAAAGACTTGTCGATCAGCCGGACATGCCGGATCCCAATAACGACATTCGGATATCGCGGATCCAAACCGTACCACACAAGCCTCCCCTTGCCCTCGTCGGCAAGCCTAATCCACTCCTCCGACACTCGGCTGTCCAAACTCATGTCCGTAAGCGGCAAAAGCATCCGATAGTCTGTTGTGAACAGCTCTAGCGATTGAATGCCAGTCGCATAAGGCGTATACTTGCGCACTTCCTGCTGCAGCAATTGTCGCTCCTCGAAGCTGATTTTCCGCCCTTCAACCTCTTGCGTCAGCAAGCGTTGAATCGTCGCGTTCGTCGCTACCTGCGCAGTCAGCGTGTCGATCTGCATCAGCAGCGCATCCAGCTTGCCGGATGCTTGCACAGCCGTCTGCTGGATATGCTTCTCGGCATTGTTGCGAAGCAGGACCGACACCTGATCATACGTAAACAAGCCGACAGAAGCGAGCACGATAACCATAACGACCATGAATCCGAGAAAAATCTGGTTGCGCAGCGTATTCAGCGCATTAAACTTATTCATAAAAACAAACCTATTCAATCGACACACTCCAATCTCCGTTCAAACCAGCGGTGAAATCCAGGTGACAGCTTCAGTCCCTCTTAATTGTTTTGAAACTTAATATACACAATTAAGAGCAGAAAATGAAATGCTAACAACAAAAAAAGACGCATCTCTGCGTCTTTCTCGCTCTTGAAGTGATAGGTGTGTTAAGCACGCCTGACGATCGGCTCAGGTGAAATGACGAATTTGTTTAGTGCGGTTTCGGCGGTACGAAGCCCATTTTTCCAAACGATACGCTCAGGCGTCCGGTCGTAGATGAGATCGCAAATATCGCTTGCGCCTGTCAGAAGGAAGTCGGCAGCGGAGCCGCAAGCGAGCGCACCATATTCCAGGTTAAGCGCCCTCGCCGCCCGCGTCGTGCACATCTCCAGCAGCAGAACCGCATCTGCTCGCGTACCCATATATGCCGTCTGTCCCAGCAGCAACGCAATGTCTAGCGGATCGCCTTTGCCGAACGGCGTGAACGCATTGCGAATATTGTTCGAACCGAAGCACACGTTGACCCCTTCCTCCAGCAGCAATCTAACAGGAGTAAGACCTCTGCGCGGTTTATACGAGTCACCGCGGCCATTTAGGTAGAGATCCGTCGCGGGAAGCGTTATGACATGGATGCCCGCAGCCGCCATCTTGAAAGCAATAGCCCTCGCATCGTCCGACTCCATTGATCCAAGCGACGTCAGATGCGCAACTGTCACCCTTCCCTGCAAGCCGTATGCAATCGTCAAGTCGGCAATATCGACGATTGTGCGATGGGAAGGATCATCTGAGAAATCAACGTGAAGATCAACAGGCAGACCCGTTTCCTCAGCCAGCTTAAATATCCATTCTAGATGATCGCGCGCATCCGTATCGTTATACGGAATGCCGCCTATCGCATCAGCGCCCATAGCGACCGCTTGCCTCATCAGCTCCTCAGTCCCCTCCTGCTGGAAGATCCCCTCCTGCGGGAAGACAACAAGCTGAATCGTCATAAGCGAACGATAAAGCTCCTTCAACTGCAACGCAGCCTCCATACTAAGCAGACCAATGATCGGATCAACCTCAACCTGACAGCGCAGATGCGTAACACCAGCCTGCATGCTTCGCTCGATGACGGCAACCGATCGCCTCATGATGTCTTCAAACGTGTAATCTTTCTTAAGCGCCGCAGTCATGCCAATGGCATCGCTTAAGCTGTCCGCTTCGCGGCTCATTCGCTGCGTCAGAAAAGCCTTATCCAAATGGATATGCGATTCTACTAACCCCGGCAGCACTAGCCTGCCCGCCGCAGTTACCGTTTCCTTCGCACGAACCGTATGCTTCACGCCATCATAGAAACGGCCATTATATGTTATGATTCCGTCCTTCACGCCAAGATCGCGCAGCTCTCCGGTGAATGGATCGGTGTATCCGCTAACCCAAATGTCGTAGTCCATAGTTGTTTCCCCCGGCACGCTCGTTTTAATTGTTAGCTGCAAAGAAACAGCTTGCCCCATTTCGCCGCAAGCGGCACTCCTCGAGCGCCAATGCCTAGCTTGCGAAAGCTATGCCATACGGTAGCCGAGACGGAATCGATGACGGCCACGCCGAACTGTTCTTCAAGCTGGGCAGCCATAGAAGCCGCATGAAAATTCGTGCAGACGACCGCGAGCGCCTCAACGCCTTCCACAGCCGAAGCCTCTTCCATCATTAAGCGAATACCGGTTTCCGGCACGTAAGCGAAGTCCTTATTTACGGAAATGCCGCTCATACGCTCAACTAGACATTCATATCCCAGCTCGCCGTAGCGTTTGCGAATCATGCCGCTAACGTCCGCCGTATAAGGCGTTACGAGCCCTAGCTTCTTAACGCCCAACGCTTCGAACGCTTCTATAATCGCAAGCGCCGAAGTCGTAGCCGGAATGCCCGTCTCTGCTTCAATCATGGCGCATAACTTACGATCCTTCTCCAAGCCAAGCCAGCTTGCGGAAGTGCCGTTCCAGACAATGAGGTCGACGTCGGCATCGGCAAGCAATGCGGCGGCAGCCAGCATCGGCTCATCGCGGAATTGGTCGTTCGCCTTGTCAGAGAGCGCAATCTCTCTGACAATGAAACGCGAGAAATGAACGGAGACGTCCGGAATATCCGCAATGATCCGATAGGTTATCGGTTCTAGTATCGTATTGGAAGATGGCGTAAGCATCCCTATCTTAATCATATCTGCAACCTCCCAAGCGGGAATCAAATCTATTATCAATCCACTTATCTATTGCGGATCATACAAAACGAAATCTACCATCATGCCGCAGCCTTGCACCCATAGTTCACGGTTAGCCTCAACGACTGTAACAGCCGGCTTATGCGCTCCGGCGAACAGCTCTGACCAAGCCTCCATCGCGCCGGCATACATACCCAAATCGGCGAAGTACAGATTCGCCTTAACCGCCTTCTCTAGCGGTACGCCTGCTGCGTCGCAGATGCTGCGCGCCTTGGCTATAATGAACGCCATCTGTTTCTTGCCTGCGAGCCCGAAGTATGGAAGACCGGGTGTTAGCGACGCTTCCGCCGCTAGTCCGTTCGCCGCCGTTGCCATTAAACCGCTAATGTAAATGAGATCGTCAGCCCGCATCGCTGCGGACTCATGACTCTTCGGCGTCCATCCGCCGCGAATCGGCTGGCGCAGATGCTTCGCTTCCGGCAGCAGCAGATCAAGCGATACTTCCACCCGGCAGCCCTTCGCCCCCAGTTCAACATGGGGCACAATCGTGCGCGACGGCGCTTCGAACTTGTCCGGAAAATACTTGCTCCATACGTCTTCAAAACCAACGAAGTCATTCGGATCAGCCAGAAACACATGCGCCTTAACCGCCATATCCAGGCTCGTTCCTGCCGCCTTGGCTACCTTGCTTAGCTTATCCATCAAGTATTCGGCTTGCTTCCGGATCGGAAGATCGCCCCAGAACAGTCCATTCGTCCTTGCATCCGGCGCAAGCGAAGTAATCTCGCCTTCCTGCCCAGGCGCTCCCCAATTCCCTTGCCAATCGGTTGGAATATCCCCCGACAGGAACACCCAATTGCCAAGCTTAACGCCTTCGGCAAATCCGGGTCCAGGCTTCGCGACATCCGGCGCAGATACCTTCTCCAACACTTGCCCCTCTTCTGGCAGCAAAGCGGTGAAGTCGACCTCCAATAGTGCCCCTTCAACAAGCAGCTGACGCACGCCAATCCCCGTACTTGGCGGACTAAGCTTCGTGAAATAGCGGTTCTTGCTCTCGACATACCGTTTATTGTTGACGGTCAGATCGCCAATTCGGTATCCCTCACGCTTCATGTCCGTTACATACCATTGATTCGCGCGAACGATATGCTCCGGCAAATATCCAGCCGCCGCAACGATATCCTTCACTCGCTTATACACATAATCCGCTTGCTTCGCGACAGGATCGGAGTAATACGGGAAGGAAGGATGCACCTGCGCCTCCTCCGCAATTCCGCTCGTCAAGTCCGAAGCGGACTGCCCGGATATGAACAGCCAGTTGCCGGCCTTCACAGCAGGGCTATATGGAATAGCCGGCCTTGGCATGCCTTCCGGCCAAATTTCTTTAATCGACATTTATGATCGCCTCTCATTCTCTATACATTTACACATCTAGAAAGTAGAGAACCTCGCTCACGAACAGCTTCGGATCTTCCTTGTAAATTTCATGACCGATACCGGGCAATCGTTTCACTTTCACGTAAGCGTTCATCTGCCGTAGCTCATACAGCTCCTCATTCGTAATGAGCGGCGACAGCTCCGCAGCTAGAAGCAGCGCCCTTGTCGTTATTCGTCTATAATGCGAATGAAACGGCTCGACATTCATCGATCGGTACGACTGCACGATCGCCGGCATCGCACATGCGCGCAGCTCCTCCGCCTTCAGCGACACATCCATTTTCGTATTCGCATAAAAGGCTGCGAAAGCCTCCATATCACCTGCCTCAATCGCTTCCTTCGGCCCAGTGAACCGAGACAGCGGAGGTGGAAAAGGCCGCCTGCCTGGACCGCTGATCGGCGGATCGATCAGCACCATCGCGCTAATCAGCTGCGGATGTTCCGCTGCGAACGCCGCTGCTATCCGGCCGCTAAGCGAGTGACCAACTAGAATGGGCCGCTGCGCATGGCCGGACAAGCTGTTCATAACGGCAAGCAGATCATTCGTATAATCGCGAAGCGTGTAACCCTCTTCCGGCTTGAACGATTCGCCTCTGCCCCTTAAGTCGACCGCAACGCAATAAAATGATTTCGGCATCAGCTTCATGACAGGAAGGAACGACTTCGCGTACTCGGTGATGCCATGCAGGAACACGATCGGTTGCGCCTGTTTGTCTCCCGATACGATATAACGAAGCTCACCGTCCAACGTTTGAATCTTCACCGACTCATAGGCGAATCCATTCTCATCCATGAAGCGATTACCTCCAGATTCAACATCAGGCTCATGCATGCTCAAGCCCTTTCACCGTAATTTTGTGCTCTTTCAAATAAGAGTTGTATCGCTTCGCCAGCCAGCGGTTAAGCTGAGGCAAGGTACGTTCCAGCGCCGCATAACGGCCGCGGCTCGAAAGTCTCGCATACATCCCCTTCTGAATCGCCGCGTTCGCAGCAAGATCCTGCTCATTTATCTCCATCACACTGTCATTAGCCAGCTTGTAGCGCTCTTCGAAGTCAGGCAGCTGCGTCGTTTCCTTCGGATAACAGAGCCCTGCGCGGAACAGAATTTGACCCGGTCCTTGCGGCAATATAATGTTCCAGAAGATTTGATCCGGCAGCAAACCAAGCGTCAGCATAGGCGGCACGGCAGCAATCGTCATCTTGCTGCGCTGCTCCTCCGACAAGGTCGGAATGATCGGGAAGATCGCCTTCTGATCGGGCGAGAAGCCCGCACCTTCATGCGTGAAGCCCGTTGGGTGCATCACTTGTCCGTCTCCGTCCTCAAAGTCGATGAATCCGGCAAGCTTGCCCGGCGCGAAGTCATGCGGACCGCTGTGCAAATAAGTCGTATGGTACGGCTCTAGCGAGCTTTCGATCATGATTTTCCAATTCCACTTGCAATCCTCTACATCTACGAACGGCATCGCAATCATGTCGTTCACGTTATAGTTCTTCATCTCGTCGTCCAGCTTCTTAAGCGTAGGAGCAAGCGGCTCAGCATCCTTATCGAAGTTGCAGAAAATAAATCCGTTCCATATTTCCGTCTTCAACTGCGGAAGACTATGGTCATGGCGCAAAATATCGAAAGGCTCGATGCGGATCATCTCCGGCGCCGACACCAGCTCTCCCGTCTGATCGTAGGTCCACCAGTGCAGCGGACAACGGAAGTTTTTGCAATTGCCGCTGCCCTCAGCGACAAGATGACCGCGATGCTGACACACCGCGGAGATGACATAGATGCCGCCGTCCTTGCCGCGCGAGACGATAAGCGGATCGTCCTGAATCGTAATGGTAAAGTAGTCGCCCACGTTCGGAATTTGGTCTACGCGCCCTACGCATAACCATTCGCGATAGTAGATTGCCTCTTTCTCGAATTGATAGAACTCCTCGGAGGTATAAATCTCTGCCGGCATGGAACGGGCTTCCTTCGTCTCTAGCAAGGATGGTGCGATGTCTTCCAAGATAGATAGAACGGTTTCTGATGGTTTGTATTTTTTCATAGTAGTCCCTCCAAGGCTCATTTTTTTCTACGGGTGCTTATACGCCGTGAAACTTATACTGCTCGGGAATGAACGCTTCCCTCCGCTCCAGCAATTGCTCGGCTGCATACTGTCCGGCCTGCCTCACCTGTTCCTCATCCACCGTTGTCAGGACGCGGTCTTTCATCAGCAGCTTGCCGTCTACCATCACATTTTGCACGTCGCTGCCCTGTGCGGAGTAAACAAGATTGCTGACAATATTGTTGTATGTCTGCGTCAGCACTGGAGTCAGATGCAGCTTGCGGAAGTCGACCGTTATAATGTCCGCCTTCTTGCCAAGCTCGATCGAGCCGATCTCGCCATCCTGACCGAGCGCCTTCGCCCCGTCTATCGTCGCCATTCGCAGCACCTTATCCGCCTTCATCACTTTCGCGTCGTAATGCCTAACTTTCTGCAGCAGAGGAACGTACTTCATTTCCTCCATCATGTCGAGATTGTTATTCTCCTTAACCCCATCCGTGCCAATGCCGATTTTAATGCCTCGCTCCGCCATCTCGTGAATCGGTGCAATTCCCGATGCAAGCTTCAGGTTGCTGACAGGACAATGCGCTACAGCCGCACCAGTCTTCGCCATTAACTCCATCTCGCTTTCCTGCATCCATACACAGTGGGCAAGAACGGTACGTGGACCTAGAATACCCCGGTCATAAAAGAGCTCCACCGGCCATCTGCCGTAGTTTTTGTACACTTCCTTCGCCATCTCGATCGATTCTTCGCCATGCGTATGAATGCCGGTGCCCCATTTCTCCGCAATTCTCGCCGCTTCGCGATACGCCTCCTCGGTGCAATACGATAGATGCTCCAAGCCAACCCATACATGAATCCGCCCCTGCGCACTCCCGTTCCGATCCTCTATCAACCGAATATTGCTCTCCAGCGTTTCAAAATAATCGTAGCCCGGACGATCCGCCACGTACGGCGCGAACACCGCACGCACTCCTATTTCGTCAGCCGCATCGGCGCACCGATGAACGTGACGGTACATATCAAGCACGCTCGTCGTTCCCGACTTAATTCCTTCCGCATAGCTGAGTCTCGCAGCCGCGTACGCCTCTTCCTGCTGCAAGGCGCGATGCTTCGGATCGACATACCGGTGCAGCCACTCGAACACCGGCAGGTCCTCGGCCGTCCCTCTAATCAGGCCGGAGTGAAGATGAAGATTAACGAGACCCGGCATAATCACTTGGCCTGCGGCATCCAATACCTCTACCCCTGCATACTTGCTTAGCAGTTCCGCAGAAGGTCCGATATCGGCAATTCTCCCGTTCTCCACAAGAACTGCGCCGTCTGTCAGCATGTCATCGTTGTTATTCATCGTCAGCACAATTCCGCCTGCAATTAACCGTGTCTCGTTCTCCATTCTCATCGCCTCCGCAATCTAGATCCTGCACTTATGAAATAAACTCCGTCGTGAATGCCTTGCTTGCATCAAGCTCCTTCTCGATCACTTTCCCTTCGAACATTTGCTTCGCCAGCGTCTCCCACCGTTCAAGCGACATGTAGCCTACGCCATGCTCCGCTGCATCGCCCGTCCAGATCAAGTCTATCGCCGCTTCCGCGCCGAACTTCAACCACTCCAGCGTCGCGTCCGGATTATAGGTTTGAATGAACGGATTCACTTCCTCGTAATTGTCCTTGTAAAAGTTCCAGCCTTTGAGCGATGCATCGACATACGCTTTAACGATCTCGGGGTTTTCTTGCATATATTTCTCCGTCGTAATAAGCATGCAAGCATAAGGGTTATAGCCCGTTGCATCGGCGATCAACATGCTGCCGAAGTCAACGCCTTCTTGCTGCAGCGTATACGATTCATTCGTTACATACCCTTGCGTGTATGAGGACTTGTCATTGATGAAGTTCGCCATAGATCCCGTATACGCAACTTCCTTCACGCCCTTCACATCACGCGTATTCAATATATAGTTCCAGAACGGCTGCCCTGGCAAAATGTAAGTCGTCTTACCCGATAGATCCTCGATCTGGGCAAGCTTATTCTCATTGTGGTACATGAAGGCGATCGGATTCGTCTGCAGCACCGATGCAATCGCTACGACCGGAATACCTTGCGCACGAGCCATCAGCACTTCGTCGGCATGCGCCATGGCGAACTCCGCCTTGCCCGAGGCAACCAATTGAACGCCCGAAACTTGCGGACCGCCGGATTGAATCGTCATGTCCAGTCCGGCTTCTTTGTAGAAGCCCTGCTGCAAAGCCGCGTATTGACCGCCATGCTCCGCTTCGGCGAACCAGTTCGTCACCTGCGTAATCTTCTTTAGTGCCGCAGGTTCCGCGCCTCCGTCATTCGTTCCATTCGCAGCATTATTCGTTTCGTTGTTGGAGCCGCAAGCCGATAGTACGATCGATACACATAACAACACCATAAGAGCGAGACTGCGTTTTCTGTTCATCTGGTTACTCCTCCGTATCCTCTTGTTAGTTTAGTGTTAGATAATCTAACTTCATATCACCATTATGTTGGAGTGAACCGTTTGAAACAATCGATTTACAGTGTTTTTTATATTTTCATAAAAATAACGGGGTCCATTTGTGAAAATGATATATTTTGAGTTAGGTAAGTTTACATAATGGCGATTGCATATCATATATTAATAGTAAACACGCTCAAGCCTCTTCTTTATGTTTCTTGTAATGCCAGAACACAAGCTTCAGCTTCAAAATATCATTAAAATTGCGAAACTCGATATGCAGCAGCGAATTGATCTTCTCCATCCTATAGGCAATCGTATTGCGATGAACGAACATCCGCTTTGCTACCTCGTTGATCTGACCGTCATATTCCAGGAATAACTCCAGCGTACGGATCATCTCTTCCGAATGCTGTAGCGGGCCAAGGAATTTGCTGCTGTAGGAAGCCAGCACATCATCAGGGATATATTGCAGCAGGCGATAAACTTCTAAATCCTCGTCATAAAATACCGCCCCCGGCATCTCGGTCTGCTGAACGGTTTGTTGCGTATTGACGCATTCCGCATAGGCATCCTTCAGCTGCGACGCTTGGTTCTTGATTCTGCTCATGTAGAACCTCGGCTGCAACCGCTCCGAGCCGGGACCGCCGAACAGCGCCGCCAAGCATTCTCCGAGCGCTCTATTCTCGCTTTCCGGCAACGACGCTAACGAATAGAGCGACAGAATCGTTTTGCCGATCGGGATATGAATTCCTTTGTAGGCAGCCAGCTCCGGCGCGAACTCCAGCTTCTCATGCACATCCCAGAATGCATCCACCTCTTGGTCATTCACTGTTGCAAGCACGCAGCGGTATTGATCAAGCGGCAGCGCAATCCCGTATTTATCGAGCGACGAGAGCAGAACAGCCAGCGGCGCGCGACTCTGCAAGTACATCAGAAGATCGGTTACCCATTCCTCCCGTTCCCCTTCGCCTTGCCGTTTCTTCCTTCCCATGTAGCGCGACAGCAAGTCGCCGGCGAGCACGAACACGCCGTCCTCATCCTTCATCACCTGCGACTTGCCCGGTACGACCATCAAATAACCGTACAACGCATCGCCCTGCTGCAGCGGAATTTGAAAATATCTCGTCTCCTGCGAGCCGCACCATCTCGTCCCTTGCGCAGTCGCGAGTCTCGGCCGCCAGAACGACTCCTCCCAGCCGCTCGTATTGAACAGTAAATGGCCGCTTCGGCTAATAACCGCTACCGGATATTCAAGAATATCCGACAGCGTATTGTACACATCCTGCTCCGCAGACTGGCTTAAGGCGAGTTGAATGAGACTCTTCTGCTTCGTAAGAACAAGATTGAGCCCCTTCACTTCTTCACCAAGGGACGTCGTATAGAGACCCTTCATCATGTCCGAAAAGGTATATTCGTAAGGCAGCTCGATGAGAGGAAAGCCAAGCTCATTCGCTTCTTCGATAAGATGACCGGGAATGACCTCCCAATAACGTCCAAGCTTAATGCCAAGCGCCGAGCATCCACCGGCATGCAGCCGGCGAATGAGATCAATCGCCGCTTCCGGGTAACCTTTGAACACGAAAGCCGATGTCAGCAATATTTCCCCGTATTTCAGCCAATTCACAATATCCGGCGCATCCATCACGTTAACGGAGCGAATAACTCGCGTGAGCCCAGCCTCTCCAGCAACAAGTTTTCCATGCTGAAGAGGAAAGATGGATAGTGCCTGTTCGACGGTCATGTTCATCCCTCTCACCCCCAAGCCTAGTTGCGATTGAATCCTCAGAAACTCGTATAACCTCCGTCAGCGAACATCGCGCTTCCCGTTACGAACGATGCCGCGTCGCTGCTTAAGAATAGAATGCAATTGGCAATCTCCTTCGCATCGCCCAGCCTGCCAAGCGGATGCATGGCGATCAAATCCTCGATCGTTCCTTGCGGACCGCGCTGTCCGCCTGCGAATTGCCTGCGCAGCAGCGGCGTATCGATCGCTCCCGGACAGATCGCATTCACGCGTACCCCCGACGAAGCCGTCTCAAGCGCAAGGCTCCGCGAGAAATTAACAACCGCCGCCTTCGCTGCCGTATAGGCGGTGAACGAACTTGCGCCAACAACCGCAAGCTGCGATGCCGTGTTGACGATATTGCCCTTCGACGCCTTCAGCCATGGCATCGCCGCCTTGCTGCATAGATAGACACTCTTAATATTCGTGTCAAACACAAGATCCCAGCTTGCTTCGGCCATATCTTCAAGCCCTGCCACAAGCTCAATGCCCGCGTTGTTGACGAGCACATCCAGTGCACCCCACTCCCGTTCCAGCTTCGCGAAGGCAGCGTCGATCTGCGATGAGTCCGTCAAGTCAACAGGAATTCGCCAGAGACGCCCCTCCTTCGTTTCGGTCTCGAATTTCTTATCGAACACAGCGACGTCAGCCCCGCTGTCCGCATATGCCCTAGCTGCAGCGAGACCAATTCCTGACGCACCGCCGGTTATGAGTACTTTTTTTCCTGAATAGCTGTAGGTGACGTTCATTAGAATTTCCCTCTTCCGTTATAAGGTGTGTATGATTACGCGAAACGCAGTTCCTTCCACTCGGAGCGGCACGGATGGCCAATCGTGTAAAACATCGTTCGACCCGTTATATCCCATAGCAGTCCACTCATCGTTTCATGCGGCTCAGCCGCATTCGACCGCCCCTTCACCAAACCGTGCRCGCATATGCTGCCCGGCTCATCTCCCGCCCCCCGATGCATCGAAACAAGCTGCTTCAAGCGATCAATGACTTCGGCAGAAGTGATATCCCCCTCATTCCGCTTCAGCTCGGCGAGCACACCTTCCGCTTGCTCCAATCGTTGCTCGCGATCCTTGCGCGTGGTCTCCGCCATGCACCTCTGTTCCTCCTTGAACAACAGGAAGGATTGATTGCTTCGCGCAACGAATCCTGCATCGGATGCATCCTGCAGCGCCATCTTGCCTCTGCAGTGCTCGAAAACATAGATGAAGCCGCTAGCGTCAGCGATGACATGATTACCGCCAACCGGCGCGTTAACATCGGCAAAGGCTTGCTCGAATATTTGCCTTGCCCCTGGAGCGTCGGCACATTTGCTAAGCACCTCGGCTTGCACGATACCCCGAAGATCCCCGCCCCAATGCGGGTTATCTATCACCGCTGGCGCGAAAGACGAATCTACGGTTGATTGCGCACCACGATCATTCTCTACATAATCAAAATAAGAGCTAATAAGCGTCAGTCCAGCTCTGTTCATCCCGGCATTCACGCCTTGCTGCGGCACGAGGCCGTAAGCTAACGAATCAAAGCCGCCCGGCCCGTTCAACTGGCCATGCCAGAAGCCCGTCCACGGCGAATCGGATGTTTTGAAACCAAAGACACGCCTCTTGCCGTCATTACCGTTGATAACAATCGCACCAGTCGTACACATCGCAGTCACCTTTTTTCCACTAAAATGAGAATCAGTACATAAATACATAAGAGAGCAGACTTATGTTAGTCGACATAAGACCACTCTCTCTTAAGGAAGGCAATGTTAATGCTAGGACTTCATCGCCGATTCATGCCATGAGCTGAGCAGTCGATTCGATAGCGCATTAACAAGCAAATAGAACACAATGCCGAGTAGCGACGCCGAGAGGCCGCAAGCAAATAAATAGGGCGTCTGCAACCGTGTTGCCGCAATCGTAATACCGTAGCCTAGCCCGCCGTTGCCTCCGCCGATTCCCGCAATATATTCACCAACGATGGCGCCGACAACCGCGAGCGAACAGGATATTTTCAAGCCCGCCAATATATACGGAAGCGCCGCAGGAATACGGAGGCGAATGATCGTTTGCAGCCTCGATGCGTTGTATAGGTGAAACAGATTTTTCATATTCGTATCGGTCGAATTCAAACCAATGAGCGTATTCGATAGGATCGGGAAAAAGCTAATGACAAATGCAATCATAACGATGGCGTTAACCCCTGCACCAAGCCAAATCACGATGATCGGCGCAATCGCAACGACCGGGATTGTCTGAAGGATGATCGCGTAAGGATAGAAGCTCTTTTCAATCAACTTGGATAATGACAATAGAATGGCCGATACGATGCCGAGTACGACGCTGATCGCAAATCCCAGCACGGACTCCAGCACCGTCGTCGAGACCGAAGACAGAAGATTGCCCCAATTATCCTTCGCCGCGACGAACACATCCGACGGCTTTGGCAGCAGGTACGAAGGTGTGCCCGCGAGCGATACGATCAATTCCCATGCACCGATGGCAACGATAAATACAACGATTGGCGGAGCCATCTGCAGCAAGAGACGAATCACGGGATTATCTCTCCACGTTCTGTTACCAGTGTCCACGGGCTGTTCGGACGGAGAACTCGATAGGTACGATTCATTAGCAGCCATAGTCATTCTTACTCCTCTCCGTATCTGGAATCATGATGCACGATTAATGCTTAAGCGCAGCCGATACTTGGCGGATATACTCCACGAACTCCGGCGTCGTTCTATATTCTTCACTTCTCTCGAAGGAGCTTGGAATTTCGATAATATCGGATATTTTACCGGGCCTTGGCGTCATAACAACAACTCTCGAAGACAGCGCCACGGCTTCGAAGACGTTATGCGTAATAAACAGCACCGTCATCGATTTCTCTTGCTTCCAAATGTTAAGCAGCTCGTCCTGCAGCGTCTGTCGCGTAATCTCATCCAGTGCGCCGAACGGCTCGTCCATAAGCAGCAGCTTCGGTCTCGAGATAAGCGCCCTTGCAATCGACACGCGCATTTTCATGCCCCCGGAAAGCTCGCGCGGCAGCACCTTCATATGATCTTTCAACCCGACAAGCTCCAGCACTCTCTCGCCTTCCGCTTGCCTCTCGTTCTTCGATATGCCTTGCAGAGTTAACGGGAGCGTCACATTCGAGATTAAGTTCGTCCAAGGCAACAGCGTATGCTCCTGAAACACGAATGAAATATCGTTATGCCTAAGCGCCTCCTTCGGCGTCGTCCCCATAACGGTCAATCTGCCTTCCGTAGGAGCCGTTAGGCCGGCAATCATATTGAATATGGTAGACTTGCCGCAGCCGGATGGTCCGACGAAGCACAGAAACTCCCCCTCGCCTACCCTTAAGCTCGCTTGCTGTACCGCAACGGTGCCGTTCGGGTATTTTTTGCCCACATGTTGCAGTTCGACAAGCAGCGGACTTGCCGTTTCACTATGAAGACGTTTATTCGCAACGCTTAGCCCCTCATGCACGATCCCCATCTCTGTCAACCTCCCGTCAAAATCACTCTCGATCTTCCTACGCATCGTACGCTAATCGCAACTATATGTTATGTATTATAACATCAATAGTAGAGTTAGACACTTTTAAACGGGGAATAACTATGATTTTTATAATTGGATTGTGGAATTATACAAAAAAAAGAGTGAGTCCGAGCATGGATAAGATAGTTTGCGTTATGTTATGTGACACTTGAACTGTGCGAGGAAGAACCGCAACCAAAACGTCTAGTTGGCGTCAAACCTATTAACTAACTTTTGGAGGTTCTATCTATGCAGTTAAGAGGGCTTGTCATTGCCTGCGCGTTATCGATTGTACTAAGCGGTTGCAGTATGAACGAGGATCAAACGAATACAGATACGGATACGAACCAAGTAACAGCGCCGCAAGTCACACAGAAGAGTTCCACGGAGCAAGCCGCTGGTTTCGATGAAGTCCAGGCGGTAGCAGCTGTGCTTAAAGAGATGCCTGAATTCCCCGAAGCCGGACAAGCCAAGGAAATAGAGGTCGCGGCGGGAGGCAAAGAGCCTGGCACGAAGGTGAAAGGAACACTCGCCACCACTGTTGCCGCCTCGACCAATGCAGGAACCTATACAGTAACACTCACCAAAAACTTGGAGTACACCATCAATGACGAGAAGCTTCGCGGCTACTGGATCTACGAAGTAACACCAGAAGAAACTCGCCTCGTCGAGAGCAACGACAACACTAGTCTCATCGAGAATGTAAAATAACCACTGTTCACTTCGATGCTGCTCCGCCCTGTAAGAGCATATACGCTCTTACAGGCCACCTCGAGCATTCCACACTACGCCTCCGCAACAATCGCCAATACTCCCATTGAAAGTTTGTTTTTCCCTCATATCCGACTGCCGAGCTACAGCTTATACTAATCGTAATTTGTAGCAGCGAATTCCCCATCGGTGTTGCTAACATCCATGGCTGCCGCGTTTGCTGGCAGCCTATCTGTCGTTCATCCAATGGCCATTCACAATCCGTCATGAAGGAGCTATCCCCACATGATCCATCCGAATCACAGAGGCAAAACATTAGGTAAACTGAAGAAGCTAGACGAAGTATATACCTCCCTCATATTCAAAAAAATCGGCGAGGTAGCCGTCAACTATTTCGAGACGGCCGAGCATCGATACGAGGTTCCGAGCGACCGCGAGAATTGGCAGCCTGCTGGCAGCAATCAGCCATGGGGACAGGAGTGGAGCTCCGCATGGTTCAAGGGCAGCTACACTGTTCCTCATGAGCTCAGCGGACAAAAGCTGTTCATTGCCGCCAACACCGACGGCGTCGAGACGTTCTTCTGGGTGGGCGGCAAGCCCAGCGGCATCTACACCCACAAGCACGAAGCTGCCAATCGCGGCAATCATCACACGCTCCTGCTAACCGATGCCGCTCAAGCTGGCGCCGCCTTCGAGCTAGCCTTCGAGGCGTATGCCGGACATCCATGCGTCGGAACACAGCCGTACCAGGTAAGCGAGGCAAACTTCTCTGGCCAACAGCGCTACAACCGGACCTTCCGTTCGATTGACGTAATGGTCCGGCGCGACGATGTGAAAGACTTCGTATTCGATCTGCGCACCTTGCTTCAAGTTGCCAGCTCCGGCGCAGTCGATCCTTTCCGCAAAGCCAAGATCGAGAACGCATTGCTCGAGTTATTTCCGCTCCTTATACAATCACCGGACGAAGTATCCGAAGAACTGTGGCGACCGCAACTACTCGAAGCAAGAGCGGTAATGAAGCCTTTACTCGAGCAGCCGACTAGCAGCTCAGCGCCTACGACGGGTATAATCGGTCATTCCCACATGGATACCGCTTGGCTATGGACACGCGACGAGACGATTCGCAAATGCGCGCGAACTTACGCGAATGTCCTTAATCTTATGGAGCAATATCCCGAGTACAAATTCATCCAAAGCTCCGCCTTCCATGCCGAACTCATGCGCAGACATTATCCGGATATATTTAACGGGATGAAGCAAAGGATCGCCGAAGGACGTTGGGAAATTAACGGTGGCGTATGGATCGAATGCGACTGTAATCTCGTATCAGGCGAATCGCTCGTTCGTCAGTTTCTTGTCGGTCAACGTTATACAAGAGAACACTTCGGCTATACAGCGGACAGCTTCTGGCTGCCTGATACATTCGGTTATAGCGCGGCGATTCCACAGATTATGGATAGCGCCAGCGTACGCTACTTCCTGACGACCAAGTTGTCTTGGAACGATACGAACCACTTCCCTTACGACACCTTCTACTGGCAAGGACTCGACGGGACGAAAGTGCTCACCCACTTCAATACGATCCATTGCTGGCCGGATGCCGAGACGCTTATTGACCGCGTATATGCGAATCATAACGCGATCGCGCACAAGCACGTGAACGACAGCCGACTTGTCTCCTACGGCTTCGGCGACGGGGGCGGCGGTCCGCAATACGAAATGATAGAAATGGCAAGGCGCGTCTCCGACTTGGAAGGCGTTCCCCGCAGCGAGCATATGACAGCAAGCGAGTTCATGCAGCAATTGGAAGAGAACGCGGTTAACCCGCCGCTCCACGTGGGCGAGCTTTACTTCGAGGGACATCGCGGCACTCTAACGCAGATGCACCAGATTAAGCGCAACAACCGCAAGGCCGAACTCGCATTGCGCGACTTGGAGCTGTTCGAAAGCATCACTGCGGTCCATGGCGGCTCTTCGCCGGATCGCCAAAGACTCAAACAACTGTACGAGCTTTTGCTCATCAACCAGTTCCATGATATTTTGCCGGGCACATCGATTCCCGAAGTGCATGACCGCGCCATCCAAGAGGTCGGAGAGGTCATCGCTTCCGCTGAAGCCGCATCAGCCTCCCTCCTATCTCGATCCTTAAATACGAAGGAGAATGCCGTAACCGCATGGAATACGCTGAGCTGGGATCGTAATGACATCATCGCCGTGAAGGGCATTACGCCAAACCTATATCCATCGGATCAATCGTTGTTAAGCCAGCGCATTATCGATGCTTACGGCAACGAGAAGCTGCTTATTGGCGGCGCCACCATACCGGCGATGGGGTCGCTGCTCATTCCGCTCAGCACAAGCCATCCATCCGATGCAGCTTCCAGTCCATTCCGTTATGACGGGGCAGCGCAGCAATTAGAAACGCCGCATGCAATCGTACGCTTCGACGCTAACGGCTATATCGAATCCTTTTATGACAAGTCTGCCAAAAGGGAACTGCGAGGCGCGGGACACCCGCTCGGCGCATTGCTGATGGGCGAAGACCTTCCCGGCGCTTGGGATAACTGGGACATCGACCGCGATATCGAAGGCAAGCTGAAGCTTCAGACAGGACTCGTCTCACGCAGCATCACAGCGGATGGCCCTTTGCAATTCCGCATTAGCAGCGAGTATCGGATCGGATACAAATCCGCCTTGAGGCAGCAGCTCGTATTCCACGCGAATACCGCCAAAGTCGACTTCGAGACCGTAATCGACTGGCAGGAGCAGCATCAACTGCTCAAAGCAGGTTTCGAGGTCGCAGTACTCGCTCACCAAGCTAGACATGAGGTTCAATACGGACATGTCGAGCGCCCGACGCATACGAACACCCCTTATGATCAAGGCATGTTCGAGGTTTGCGCACACAAGTGGACGGATCTCTCCGAGAATCGTTACGGCGTCGCGCTCCTGAACGATTGCAAATACGGCATCTCGGTTCACGGATCGGATATGCGCCTTACCCTTCACAAGGGCGGCACTCACCCTGATCCGCGCGGTGACGCCGGCGTTCATGCCGTCACCTATTCATTCCTGCCGCACGCGGCGGGATTCAGCGCCGAATCCGTCATACGACCGGCATACGAGCTGAACGTGCCGATGCTTGCGAACCAAGGAGCCGCGCCGAGATCCGGCGACTCCTTCTTGTCCATCGACACAACGAATATTATTATCGAAGCGGTCAAGCCGGCTGAAGACGATGATGCCATCATCGTCAGACTTTACGAGGCGGAGCGTTCAGCCGTATCCGGCGCAACATTAGCTTTCGGCACTGCACCAGTACGCGTAGCCACTGCCAACATACTGGAGGAAGAGCTGTCAGACCTGCCGATCATCGGCGGCCATTCTGTCTCACTCGACTTCCGCGCCTTCGAAATCAAAACGTTGAGAGTCTATTTCTAAATATACAAAGAAGCAGAGCGGGCGGCGATTCACTATCCGCCCGCTCTGCTTCTATTGTTCAACCCGAAAGATCGTCGTCCTTAACAACTCCATCGCGTTAGACAGCTGCCCCAGCTCTTCGCCGGACAGCCCCCGAACGCGTTCGCCCATCCAATCCTCCATATGAGCAAAAACATTCCCCATTAGCTTCTCGCCTTGTTCCGACAGACGAACATACTGCTTCCTCTTGTCATCATCCGCTTCGTACTTCACGCACAATGATTTGTCGCTCAGCTTCTTAAGCTCGCGACTCGTATTGGGCATGGACATATCCTTGCACTCGCTAATTTCACTAACCGTTAACGGCTGCGATACCGCGATATATTCAAGAATTCCGTACTGGGCAGGCGTTATGTCCGCTATAGAAAGATCCTTCGTTATATCATGCTTTATCTGGTGAACATCAGTAATGAACGCGACCAATTGTTGAAACAGTATCTTCTTATCGACTTCTTGCGCCACTTCGAAATCACCTCTTACCGCGTACAATAACAAAATTATTGTCATAAAACAATTATCATTTGACAACCATTTGTCCCATGTGTTACCTTTTAGTTATCATATGATAACTAACGAGGTGACCTATTCATGAAAACGTTAATTATTTATACCCATCCCAATCATGAGAGCTTAAGCTACGCTTTTCTCCAAAAGACGCTTGCGGGCATTGGCGATAATCCAATCATCGAGGACGTTCAAGTACTGGATCTTTATGCGGAAAATTTCAATCCCGTCCTCGTCTTCAATGCAAACAAACGCAGACGTGACATGCACGCTGACCCGGCATTAGCCAAGTATAGGGAACAACTGCTATGGGCAGATAAAATCGTGTTCGTCTATCCGATCTGGTGGGGACGGCCTCCTGCCATGCTGCTTGGTTTCATTGATCAAATGTTCGCTTCCGGCTTCGCCTATCGGGATAAGGGAGGTCTGCTGCCCGAAGGCTTACTGAAAGGAAAGTCCGTCGTATGCATCTCCACCATGAAAGGGCCGGCCTTCTATCCGCTTTATTGGCTGGGCAACTCGCACAAGATCCTCATGAGAAAGGCGCTTTTCCAATATGTCGGCATCAAAAAAGTGAAGTTTTTCGAATTTGGCAGCATGGAGAGCTCGAAAGGACGGCACGAGCAGAAGCTGAACAAGGTGTATCACTACTTCAAAGCATTAACCTCTTAAAACCAAAAAAAAGCAGCCCATCCTATACGGGATGGACTGCTTCTGTAATCTTAACTTGAAATTATACCCTTTGCGGCAGGGCGCCTATGAACTCCTGCTCCTTGTATGTGAAGTAATCTTCCAAGATCGTCTCCCGATCGTCGAGGAACAGCTGCTCCGCTACCGAAGACGCCACCTTCGGCACCCCGAATCGCATGCCCGACAATGCGGAAGCCGAAACTCCGAAGCTGATGAGCGCGGAGTAGCTGAAGGTGAACAGGCCATGCAGCAGCTTCTCCCCCTCTTCACTCCGGCTTGTGAAAGCGAAACCGGGACTCAAGTAAGGATGTGCATCCAGAACCGGACTCGCCACCTCCGCAGGTGCTTCATACCGATCGCCCCAACGGGCAATATGCTGCTCTACCAACTTCAGTTCCGGACGATAAGCCGGATCCGTCAGCAGCCCTGTGCTAATAATAAGAAAATCAAAGGAGTGCTTGCCTTGCGGCGTCGTTACGATCGCTTGATCTCCAGCCTTCTCAACTGCCAACCAAGGCGCTCCGAGATGCATGCGGAATCCCGGCCATGACGCCGCCCTCTCGAATGTATCGTTCGTCGGCGGCTGGTTATGCTTGAAGAAATGCGCCATAACCTCGTATTTGTCGCGATCCTCGAGCGCCGCGAACCGCTCAATCATGCCCGATCCTTCCATCTGACGGATCGGATTAATTCGCGGAAGCTCCTTGCGGCGTACGAATACATGTACTTCTCCGGCACCTTCGGCGAGCGCGAAGTTGGCGTTATCGAATGCCGATGCACCGCCTCCAAGTACGGCAATCTTCTTGCCTTTAAGCGCTTCGAAGTCAATTCGAGCCGATGTATGCGCATAAAGCGTCATCGGCAGGTTCTCCGAAATCATCTCCGGCACATGCCATTCGCCCCCGCCTTGGATTCCTGTAGCAAGAATAACTTTCCTAGCAAGCAGCGTATCCGATATAGCACCGATTCCCTCAACATGAAGCCGGTGTATATGCTCTTCCGTTGGCTCTATTAATCGAAGCTTAACTTCATTAACGACAGGCAATTCAAGCGTTTTGCGATACCAGCGCAAGTAATTCATCCAGTCGCCGCGCGGGATCTTATCCACCTTCGCCCAGCCTTCTACCCCATGCTGCGCTTCCCACCAGGATCGGAACGTCAACGAAGGAATACCCAGATCAACGGATGTCAGATGCTTCGGCGTACGCAGCGTCATCATACGCGCATAGGTTTCCCATGGCCCTTCATAGCCTTCCGGGTTTTCGTCAATCACCAATATATTAGATACACGTTCGCGCAATAACGCGAAGGCGATACTTAAGCCGCTCTGCCCGCCGCCAACAATGACAACATCATACACATGCCCTTCCGAGTGACTGCGTGGCCGCACCCAGTTCGGACCTCCATAAGCGAGATAAGAAAGATCGGTTGCCACTCGTTCATTTAACGCTTCCAGACTCATATCATCACACCTTTCCTCTGGCTGCCATCCTACAATCAACCAACAACATTCACTCGCCACAACTTATGTTATGTTTTCGAACATATTGTGTTAAGTTTATGTTTATTCTATCTTATCTAGCTCGTCTTTGAAAGATTCCAGGCAAATTTCATAATCATGCATAAAATAAACGTGTTTTATTGTTCATCATGACCATATGCCCCCTCCGCAAAAAAAGGGGTTGACGACTTTAGAAAAGGAGCATATGATATTTTCAAATCCGATAACATACATTGGAATAGTATTAATTGTTCACCAGGCTACTGGAAACAATCACTTTGTTGATTGCTTCCGGCGGCCTTTTTTTATGACTAATTTTCAGGAGGAATGAATAATGAGCGAAGCAATTAGCAGCCGAATCGGGCTGGAGATTAAGGCGGATGTACTTGTAATCGGCGGAGGCCCGGCCGGCGCTTGGGCTGCAATCTCTGCTGCACATTCAGGAGCTAGCGTCGTGCTGGCCGACAAAGGATTTTGCGGATCTAGCGGCGCGACCGCCCCTTCCGGCACTGGCGTGTGGTATATCCAGCCGGATGCCCAGCTCCGTACCGAAGCTAAGCTAAGCCGATACGAGCTTGGCGGCAGGCTGGCCGAGAACGCTTGGATGGACAGAGTGCTGAACAAGGCGTTCGAGCGAATGAACAGTCTTGCCGTATGGGGTTACCCGTATCCGGAGAGCGACGATGGTACGGTGCATGTTAGAGGGCTGCAAGGGCCGGAATATATGCGGCTAATGCGAAAGCTCGCGCTTAAGGCCGGCGTGAAAATATTGGATCACAGTCCCGCTCTCGAACTGCTCGCAGACGAGCATGGCGTCGGAGGGGCAAGAGGTATCCGAACGCAGACGAACGAGCCTTGGAGCGTGCGCTCCGGGGCGGTCGTCATCGCTACCGGCGGCTGCGCCTTCCTCAGCAAAGCGCTCGGCTGCAATGTCCTCACCGGTGACGGATACCTGCTGGCGGCGGAAGCCGGTTCATCGTTCTCGGGTATGGAATTTTCCAACGCCTACGCCATCGCGCCAACCTTCTCCTCCGTTACGAAAACAGCTTATTACCGCTATGCTTCGTTCTATTACGAGGATGGCACGGACGTGGAAGGTGCCGGCTCCCAGCGCGGTCGCTCGATCATCGCGAAGAACCTGCTTCAAGGCAAGCAGGTTTATGCAAGGCTCGACCAAGCGCCCGAAGATATTAAGCCCGCGCTGCGAGTCGGCCAGACGAACTTCTTCCTTCCGTTCGATCGCCTTGGACTCGATCCGTTCACAGATATGTTCCCCGTCACCTTGCGGCTTGAAGGTACCGTACGCGGCACCGGAGGTATACGCATTGCGAACGAGTCATGCGCGACCGACGTGCCTGGACTATATGCGGCCGGCGATGCGGCGACGCGCGAATTAATATGCGGCGGCTTCACTGGCGGCGGAAGCCATAACGCGGCTTGGGCGATGTCCTCCGGCTCTTTCGCCGGGCAAGGCGCTGCGGAATATGCCCTGCAGCTTGGTGCGGCGGCACATACAAGGAGCGTTGCAGGTTTATCTTCCACGACGTTGACGAATCAGAGTACAGATTCCTCCGCTGCCGCTGCTAAGCTGTCTGAGCGCATTGAGGCCATACAGGCGGAGACTCACCCCTACGACAAAAACTTATTCCGTACCGAGCAAGGACTCACCTCCTCTCTCGATCGCCTGGATCACTTGTGGAAGGAAATCCGGAGCGAGCCGATCACGTTGAATGCCTCTGCTTACAAAGCACGCGAGGTTGCAGCCATGACGGCCACGGCGCGGCTCATGTACCATTCAGCCAGGGAGCGCACTGAAACAAGGGGCATGCATAAACGTGCAGACTTCCCCGCCCTCGACCCTAATCAACGATACCGGCTAATCAGCAACGGTTTGGACGAAATCAAAGTCAGAACAGAGCAAGTATCAGAGGAGGCTGTATCGGTGTGATCGAAATCGTAAGCGAATCAAAATGCATCGAGTGCAACCTCTGCGTATCCGTTTGTCCGACGAATGTATTTGACCGCGTGGAAGGCGGTATTCCCATTATCGCAAGACAGAGCGACTGCCAGACCTGCTTCATGTGCGAGCTGTATTGCCCTGCCGATGCGCTATATGTGTCACCGGATGCCGAGGAGAAAACCGTTCTGTCCGAAACAGAGCTGGAGAGCAAAGGACTTATCGGCAGCTACCGCGAGCAAATAGGCTGGGGACCGGGGCGGACCCCAATTACCAAACATCCTCTCATGCTTCGAAGAGGGTAAACCTCTATTTTCACTCTAAAGAAGAAAGAAGGCTGGCGTTGATCTATGAGAAAACGTTCGTTATTGATCCTAATTCTGCTTATTCTCTCCCTTTCTCTGGCAGCCTGCGGCCAAAACTCCAATGGCACGGAAGAGCCTGCGTCCAGTGAGAAGCCAGTCACCTTGAAGTTCTATGTCAGCGGCTTAACCTTCACCGACACTGAATTCAATACGATGATCGCCGAGCCGGTTAAGAAGAAATTCCCTCATATTACGCTCGAGAAAGTCGTTACGCCGGAAGGCCAGAAAATCGATAATCTCGTGTCAGCCGGCACCGTTCCCGATATTATCTATGCCAGTGCGGGAAGCTACTACAACTTCAAGCGGCTAGGCATTCTCCAAAGCCTTGACGAATACGTCGACAAATACAAGCTGGACCTAAACCGCATCAAACCGGACATTTTAAACTCCATCAAGGCTTACGCCGAGGACGGCGAAATTTATACGATACCGTTTAACTCGAACGAAACGATTTTGTATTACAACAAGGATATTTTCGATAAATTCGGAGTCCCTTACCCGCCAGATGAACAAATTACATGGGAAGAAGCGCTTGCGATCGGCCAGCAGCTAACCCAGACGAAGGACGGCGTCAATTACATCGGGCTTGAAGTTGCCGCAGGTCCGGCGTACATACAGAGCAGCCTCGCTTTAGGCACTCTCGATCCGAAGACGGGAAAAGCGATCGTGAACACGCCGGAGTGGGAGAAAGCTTTCACCTTTCTCAAGAAAACGTTCGAGGTGAGCGGCTACATCCAAGGCGATACCTACTTGTACAATAAGGATGCGTTTCTGAAGGATCAGATTTTGGCAATGAGGCCCACCTACCTCGCTAATATGGTCGGACCGCTTGAAGAGCTGCGCAAGCAAGGAGAGATTATTAATTGGGACATTGCCCCCGTCCCCAACTTCAAGGAGGCGCTTGGCACGTCGAAGGAAGTCAATATTCACTCGCTCTTTATCTCGAAGACAAGTGAGCATAAGGACGAGGCATTCCAGGTGCTGAACTATATTTTATCGGATGAGGTTCAGCGTGTTTTGTCCCGGAACGGCCGCGTGCCGTCAATCGTGAATCCCGAGCTGGAGAAGGAGTTTGGTGCCGATATCGAGGCGCTGAAAGGAAAGAAGATCGAAAATATTTTCAAAGCGAAAAGCGTTCAGCTCCACGCACCGCATGAATTCGAAGGCGACGTCAGCAAGTTTGTGACCGATGCCGCCAAAGAGCTCGCGTTATCCGGCATAGACGTCAATACCGCCCTTCGCACGTTGGAGGAGAAAATCAACCAAGAAGTGGATCGTCTCGAGAAAACAACGAAATAAGGAGAAAGGTCGATCGTTTAGCGGTCGGCCTTTTTTTAATTTTGAGGGGACATAACGGCTAGTATCCAAGCATGCAAGCTATCGCCTGCATTTAATAGGTAGATACCATATATGGGGAGGTACTTGTCTATGTCTTGCAACAATAGCTCGGCGGCCCTAACCTGCTGTACGGAAAAAAACTTCGTTCAAGATAAAGTATGCGCGCCATGGAGCGGAACGGTTGTCGCAACCGATGTTGAAATCGTCGTATTCACCAATAACATCAATCAAAATATTGTAGGCACAGGTTATGTACAGTACGATGTAGGACCTGCTGCTATAACAGTCAACTTTCTCGATAGCGCAGGCAATGCAATTAACCCTACCCCCTTCACTTTAACGCCGGGAACGAGCATGGCTTTCACTTATCGCCGCTTTAGCGAGATTCAAATCATACTGCCAGGCGCAAGCGCCGGTACTTATCAAGGCGAATTCTGCATAACAACTCGTTATTCCATTTAGTAAGGGGTAGAAAGCAACTCTAGAGGGAGGCATGAGAAAACGATGCGCGCAAATACGACGCTAACTTGTTGCTCAGACAAAACTTTCGTGCAAGATAAAGTTTGTATCAACTGGCAATTTACTGCTGGGGGCAGCCAAACGGTTTTTACAAATAATCTATCCCAAAATATTAATGCATCCGGCTATGTCAAATTCGAGAGCGGCGCGGGAATCGTTACCGTTAACTTCATAAGAACCGGTGTAGTTACCCCTATTCAACAAATCGTCATCACCCCGAGCAGCAGCGCAACGTTCACCGTCGCAAGGTTCGATACGATTGCCCTTGTCGCAACAGCAGCCGGTCAAGGCGAGTTCTGCATCACAGTCCGTTATCCCCTATAACTAGAAAAGGTGGTTGCTCCGCTCGGTTGAGTTGGAGAACCACCTATTTTTGCATGCTGTTTATTAACTCGCAATGTAAGGATTATGAGTGTGCAGCGAGGTCGAGACAACGTATTTCCCCTCTACATATGAAAACTCGTTAGCATTCTGGACAGATACTCGTACGATATGAATCGATCTTCCGATAAAATTAACGGTATTTCCTGGCTGAATCACGAATTGTCTATCCTCCTCGCCGACAATGTCTACGATTAATGGATTCGTACTATTGCCCGAAGAATACGCGCTGACTTGGATAATATTGGTATAACACTCCACACCCGATTGCCATATTTGAAACGAGGGCTGGACGCCTTGAACAAGTATGCTTCCGCAGCACTCCTTATCAATAAGTTGCTCGCATCTTGCGGGAGGAATTGGCGGAACGGGAGGAATAGGCGGCCACGGCGGGATTGGAGGGTGCGGATGCGGCTTGCAGCAG
The DNA here is from genome assembly GCF_052115185.1 of Paenibacillus sp. 2TAB19. Classification (NCBI taxonomy): domain Bacteria; kingdom Bacillati; phylum Bacillota; class Bacilli; order Caryophanales; family Paenibacillaceae; genus Paenibacillus; species Paenibacillus sp. 2TAB19. The sequence continues at coordinate 99,493 of NZ_JBFRGE010000015.1, forward strand.
CGTTCGTGATGGCAACAGTCTTTTTTTCTACGGCATCTATGCTTTGTTCTACATTTGCGGCGACATCTTTTTCTACATTTGTAGGGATTCATACGAAGAGAAAAGGGTATRGTGAACAATCGTCTTTTTCTTCTGTACTTTTTGATCACACGTAATCCTCTCCCTTCGCTCGCATATGAACGCCACATCTTATAGTAAATGTATTTATTGCAGGTATGGTTAACAACTCTTAGGACGTAGAGCGAATAATAGTAGAATGCCTAGTTCTTAATAGGCGTCTAGCCTTGGTAACAGAATTGTACGGTTACGTGATCTCATGCACAGACCATACAATCCCGTTCGGCGGTCCTCCACCGATATTCACGTTAACGGTAAGTCCATTAGCTACATAATACAGCCCGATAACATCACCTGCGTTCAACGTCACTTCTCCAGCTAACGTCACTTCCCCGCTTCCAAGCACCGCTCTTAGCGTTAATAAGAGAACAATACTCACGTTCAACACCGGCAGCAGGCCTGTAATAAGGGAGGTTGTGGTCGGGGAAGATCTTTGTACTTGAAAATAAGGATTAACCCCTGCCCCAAGGCTAACATTAAGCGCCGCTGTCATCGCGTAGTTAATCGTTGCAAGGATCGTATATCTGCCTGTGTTAGGAATGGTGTAATTTCCTGTCACGGCATTGAAGTTAGCATTGCCGTAATAAGGACTGGCAGTCGACCAGTTCGTAAGCTGCGCAGATGCAGCCAGCGTAACGGTCGACAAGAAAGCTGAAAATCCTTGAGCCGCGAAGTTAGGTCCTGTCGCTCCCGTTGCTCCCATTGCCCCTGTTGCTCCTGTTACTCCTGTTGGACCGGTTGGACCCGTCGCTCCTATTGCTCCTGTTGCTCCTGTTGCTCCTGTTGCTCCTGTTGCTCCTGTTGCTCCTGTTGGACCTGTAAGCCCAGTCGAACCTGTTAACCCAGTTGCGCCCGTCGGGCCTGTAGCTCCTGTTAGACCTGTCGCTCCTGTCGGACCGGTTGGACCTGTCGCTCCTGTTAGACCTGTTGGACCAGTTGCTCCTATTGAACCGGTTGGACCTGTAACTCCTGTTGGACCTGTAACCCCAGTCGGACCTATCACCCCGGTTGCCCCAGTCGCTCCAGTTTCACCCGTTGGACCAGTTGGGCCTGTAATACCAGTTAGACCAGTCGCACCCGTTGCTCCGGTTGGACCTGTTAACCCAGTTGCACCCGTCAGACCGGTAACTCCTGTAACTCCAGTCGAGCCCGTCACCCCGGTTGAACCAGTCGCTCCTGTCTCACCCGTCAGGCCTGTCGCTCCTGTTGGACCTGTCGACCCGATTGCACCGACTTCACCCGTTGGACCGGTTGGACCTGTAGCTCCCATTAAACCTATCGCACCTGTAGCACCAGTCCCACCCGTTGCACCTGTTGCTCCTGTAGCCCCCGTTGCTCCCGTTATTCCTTTTTTAGGCTTAAGTCCATCACAACTTAACCCGCCTGCGCATGAGCTGCCCGCCTTACATTTGGGATTGCTGCAATACATATTCATAGACCTTCTGGGCCCCCGTCACAATAGTCGTCATCCCGCATCCAATTTCCCCAACACTCCCGAAACCCACATATGATTAGTTAATGGATTCTTTTCATCTAGTGATTGTACTCTCATCTGTATTACACACAAAAACTTCTATAAAAGAGCATAGGTTCGTCTAYCAAGGCCCTCAATTCCACGCATAAAAGGAGCAACACAGGACTGTTCATCCCGCACTGCCCCTCCATTATGTCAACCTTATAACGCCTGAACCATTCATCATTCTAGATTTACAAACCGTGCTTCATAATCCGATAGGCCACCTTTGGCATAAAACGATGCAAATAATAGAGCAGCTTCGTCTTGCCTACATGCAGCACAAGTCGTCCTTTGATCACTCGCGCAATCATCTGATCAGCGAAAGCATCGGCACTAATCTTGCCTTTGCCTCTTCCTCGCACCATATCCGTGTCCACAAGCGGCGGCAACACTTCAAATACTTGTATTGATGATTGTTCCAACTGATACCTAAGCGATCTRGTAAATGTGGAAACAGCAGCCTTGGTCGCACAATAAATTGCCGCTCCCGATTTCGGAGCGATCGCCAGTCCCGACGATAGATTAATGATGGCCGCTTCCGAGCGCAATGAAAGCATAGGAATCAACAACGAGCATAACCTTACAACCGCTACAAAGTTAATCTCCAGTTCATGATGAATAGCATCCAGGGAAGGCGGATCCTGATCGAAGCGCGCATGGTATTGAATACCCGCATTATTAATTAGTACCGAAAGCTCCGGATACTCCGCCTTCAGCCACTCCGCAAGCAATACCCGCTGCTCCTCCACACCAATATCGCAAGCATGAATGGCCAGCTCAGGAATAGCTTTTTGGGCACTTTCTAGCTTGCTCACATCCCGTCCAACGATAATCACTTTATTCCCCATTCGAACAAGCTTTTTCGCAACCGCCAACCCGATCCCAGATCCGCCGCCCGTAATCAACACTGTATGGCCCGTCAACCTCAATCCGCCCACTCCCTCATTATTCATACGTACACGACTGCTACCTGCCTTTGGAGGCAAGAAGCAGTCGTATCGCAGTGAAATATGAGCTTATTGTAGCTTCACCCGCAGCGAGCTTCATTAACATAGGTTAAGTTTTCGATTGATGGACGATTCTGCTTAGCGAAACCGGACTAATACCCAAATAGGATGCGATAAAATACTGCGGAATGCGCGCTTCGAGTCCTGGGTACTTCATCTTAAACGCTTCCAGACGCTCTGCCGCGCTCAAGTAGAGCAACTCCCGCTCTCGCTCTTCTTTCTTTCGGTATAGCTGCTCCACACTATGACGCAAGAAGCGTTCCCAATAACGACTCCGGTCCGCAAGTTCCAGCAGCAGCCCATACGGAATTTCAATGACGAGCGCTTCCTCTAGCGCCTGTATGGAGAAATAGGAAGGCTCACCGCTAATCATCGCCCCATAGGACGTAACGAAATCCCCTTCTATCGCGAAGCTCTTCGTGAACTCCTTGCCATCGTCCAACGTATAGAAAAAACGAAATAATCCCTTTATGCAGAAGTATGCGCAATGAACCGTTTCCCCTGCCCGCACTGCAAAATAGTCCCGTTTCAACCTTCTGACCATTGTCCCCTTCACGAATATATCCCAGTCCTGGTCAGGAACGACTAATGGGCCCATCAGCTTTTTCAAAGCGTCATACTCTTCCCGACTTTCTTCCACAAAGCTCACCTCGCTTATGGTTATTGCTGCAAATCCACTCATATGAAGTATTCGGCTTCCTATGCCTACCTCCTGCGACGGTAACAATCGCTTTAATCTGAATTGTACCTTGATGTCACAGGGCAAACTGGCTGACAATGTGTAACGAGGGAATGAGTACAATGGCAAACGCAGTTTCAGTCGCCTCCCTACAACAACTTGAAGGAGTGATGGTGTTTGAACAAGATTCATAATCGACAAGAGCCGGTGAGAGGTCGTATCGCGCATTTTTAAAACACACCTCTCATTAGGCAATGGGAGGCAAGCAGGCAATGATGTATTTAAGAAATATGATTCGGGGTAAGGTAAGCCCTATTCCGTCCGAGCAATTGCTTGAATTATGGGAGCACGATGCAGGTACGCTGAAGTTTTGGAGAGCTAGCAGCAACTTTGTTTATATCTTCGAGCGCAGCGGAACACGATATTTCCTCCGTTTTATCCACGAAGAAGATAATACGCCCCAGCAAATTGGGGCCGAACTTGACTTCATCCTTTATTTGATCGCACAAGGTTATCCGGCCGCCGCCCCGGTCCGTTCGAAGAACGGGCAATGGTTAGAGACTATATCGACCGATCATGGGCGTTATTTCGGAACGGTATTCGAACAGGCCAAAGGCTCGTATATTCCTCTCGAGAAAATGTCCGACGAACACCTGACTAGCTGGGGAAAGGCTCTAGCGTCGCTGCATCATTTATCCGAAACGTACTGCCCAGACACAAATTCGCGAAAGAGTTGGGACGACGCGCTGCATTTCGTTGCATCGGTCTTGCAGCGTTACCCCGAAGAGACCGCGCTTAAGCATGAACTCTCAAGCTTGCACGAACAACTCCAAGCGCTGCCAATCGGTGAGGGACATACCGGACTTATTCACTATGATTTCGAGACCGATAATATGTTTTATTCGTCTGATGAGGCGCTATATTACRCCATTGATTTCGATGACGCGATGGTTCATTGGTTCATGATGGACGTGGCGTCCGCTGTATCCGATCTTCTCGAACAAGATAGTGAAGAAGCAAAACGACAATTAGACTTGTTCCTTGCTGGATACAGATCAATTAAACCATTGGATGAATTTTATATAGAACGAATTCCCCTGTTTCAGAAGTTCTCCGATCTCTATTCATTCGCCAGGCTGCTGCGCAGCATCGAGGGAATGGACGATGCGACATCACCCGAATGGGCCACTGCGCTGCGAGATAAGCTGTTGCGGATATGCGGTCAAATTCGCGAAAGATATAGCCCGGCAGTCAGACTCGCGCCAATCGACCATACCAATTGGTACGCCTGCTCCTCGCTTGAGGTAACAGAAGAACAGCGAAGCGTATTTCCCAGCCCCGCCGTCTATTGGCTGGCAGAATCCGCTTATTGCGGATACACTCCGCTGGCTATTTATGCGGGCGAACAATTAATCGGCTTTACCGTTTATGCCATTGATCCCGACGATGGCGCTTACTGGATTATGGCTTATATGATTGATCACAACTTTCAAAATAAGCGCTTCGGGAAATCCGGCATGCTTGAGCTCATTCGTTATATAAAAGAGAAGCACGGTTGCAGCAGTATCATGCTCGGTCATCGACAAGGCAACGAGCGGGCAGCCCGCTTATATGCATCTCTCGGATTCGTTATCGCCGACCAGTCCGAGCAAGAAATCATCCGCAAGCTGCATCTGTAATGCCTGACAACCGCCGAGCAATCGGCGGTTGTCTCGTTCCTCGGCTTAAATAATTGGCCAGCCATACTCCTCGCTCACTTCTCTAATGACTTCACCGACTAACGATTCATCCTGGTGTTTCCCCGGTTCTGCGTTCATCATGACGACAATACCGCTCTTAAGACTCGGAAATGACACCATCTTGCATTGATACCCGACGCCCCAACCTTGCGAAAAGAAACAAGGCATGCCAGCGGCATCAGGAAGGAAAACACCTAGCCCCACTCCCGGCGCCAGACCATAGCTCGTCAACATTGCTCGCGCTAGATCAGGGCGCAATATTGACGCAACGCTTCCTTCCCAAGCGCGAATAATCTCCAAGGTCAACGCAGCGAATTCAGCTGGCGTCGTCCATAGGCCTGCCCCCGACAGATTGGGATAGTGCCACTTCTTCCCTACAACTAGGCAGCCGTTCTTGTCATGCCCTGCTGCTGCATTCTCCACAAAGCGCGCATTAGCATATTCCCCATCTACTGTTTCGCCATTCCAAAATAAGGTACGTTTTAATTCCAGTGGTTCTATAACCAGCCTGTTCACTGCACTTGCGAAAGACTCGCCCGTAATGTCCTCAATGAGTTGCTCCAGAACGGTATAGCCAGCATCCGAATAAGAGAACCGGCTGCTCGGTACTTGTCTTACCTCTACTGGATCCGGATTATACGCTGTATGTCCCGATAGTAGCTGCTTTGGCGAAGGAAAGTCATCCTCCCCATTATGAACATCGAAGCTTCCGTCAGGATCTACGATACCCGCGTGGTGAGCAAGCAGACTCGCTACAGTTACCTTCTCCTGGTCCGTATATGTATTGTCAGAAACCTGCCACGATGTCAAATACCGATTGACGTCAGATTCCGCATCAAGCAATCCGTCCTGTACTAATCGCAGCACTCCTATTGCCGTCACCATTTTGCTCATGGAGCATGCATGAAAGAGGCTGTCCGCATCGATCGGTCGAAGCCCTCCCGCTTCCAATACGCCCCAACTCTCCGACCACTCCACATAACCATCTCGAATGACCGCTACTCCAATGCCCGGAACGTTGCTCCGCCTCATTCGGTCTTCCAACTTCAGCAGTTGCCCATCATGCCGCCCCACAGAACCATTCCTTTCCCCAGTAAAATAAATAGAACATATGTTCTTATAATTATACCAGTGATTGGAAAAATAATCAATCTTCTTACACTGCGATATGGAGACTGAAGCTAAAGGAAATAGCCTGTTCTTTAGCTAGTCGGAGGTGAATGGATTTCATACGAGCTAATGGGCGAATTAGGCTGTATGATTTCCATTCAAAGGTACTTGTTCTGTCTGCCGCAGGCTATTTGATTGGACGATAGAGGCTGTCGATTAACTGTGACTAACACTAACCAATAGTTGTATGATATTTCGTATAAATCAACCTTACGGATAGGTCAAATCTGGGTTTTTGATCGAAAAATCGTACAAAATCATTGAGTGCGTGGTCAAGTCCAAAGTTGTGTGTAAAATCCTCGAACAGAAAGCCTACTC